>NZ_JBQSVP010000230.1:0-1956 GCF_052376345.1 Psychrobacter sp. AOP5-GZ1-6
TAATATTTATCATTATAGACAATAATATAACTGGTTGCAGACTAACTTGCCATCATTGTCTAGCATGACTAAATTCTATGGCTATTAAAGCTCAAGCTCTATTTAAATAATGCCTAACCAAATCTCTATTCATATCACTACTTTTCTATTTTTTTCGGCAAAACCCAACAGCTATAGCTGAACGACCTCATACTGACTAAACTCATCTGTAATCAGTAGACGCTTACCCAAACGTAACGAGGTTTGTTTGGCATTGATACGCATGATGACTCTGTCACCTGTTTGAAAATAAGCTGTTGGCACTATCATAGTTCCGATAGTTTGAAGCTCCTCCTCCCTACCAAGAATAAATGCTGGTACAAAGTGCTGACTGCGTGTTTCTGTACCTTCTAAACGCAGTCCACAAGCCACGACATGATTTCCAAGCACTTGCCAATCAACTTCTGGTTTGTCAGTATCAAGATTCAGCCAACGCACTACACCTATTGACCAATCTGGTGATGCAACTGTTTCAGACCGACAGACTAAAAAAAGACTCATAAGATATAACAATGGCGGTGCAGTCTTAATAATAACATCGTCAGCCATTGCATCATCGTCAGCGACTAATGCATGAAGACTTTCTTCAGTAAGGCTTACTCGATCACTTCCTTTATCCAAAATATCTACTGTTGAAGGTAATATCAGCGTACGAAATAATGATGACTGATCGTTAGCATCAAGAATTTCACTGGCTAATATATCACTACTATCCTGTTTTTTACTAACAGTATCATAACGAGGTCGATGCTTCTCTGGCAGCTCATTCATCGCAATCAAGCTTGCAAAAAGATGTGAACCACCTACATGATAATGAATATTATTAAAGCCTGTAACCAAAACAGCTTCTTTTCTTATATCACGTTTCTTCACTAACTTCGGTGGCGACTTTAGATAATGATAACGCATTGTCATCGCTATATTGTTAAGTAAGTAGCTCTCAAGCCCTTCACTACCTTCTTGAACTAAGACCTGACGACGTGAGCTAAGGTACTCTAGCATCGGCATCAATTCTATAAATAAACAGTGATAGCGATCTTCATATGGATTAATTGCAGAACTGGCAGTCAAATAGGCAGGTGGCTTATTATTTTGTAAATCAACAAATATTCGAGTGTCCGTTTTTGGCTCTATCGTCGCAACAATATACTCAGCCCATTCGGTTAACAGGCGCTGTACTAGCAAGATACTAGGACGACGCATAGCACGTACATTTAATAAACTATGCAAACAAATTTGACAGTACAAACGATGTATATTACTGGCCCGCGAGATATCTATCATTTTACTTAAATCGATACCAACTACATGATGCTGATATGCAAGATAATACAGCTGGTTGATTTTAGCCCATAAATAAGGTGATGGTTTTTGATAGCAAAGCACTTCTGTAAACAGGAGCCTTTGGTACATCAACAATGACTGATAAATGGCCACAGCAAGTGTGGTGGATAGTGTCTTGTCACTGCTGAAATAGCGATGCCAACCATCACTTGTAGTATATTTACGCTGACGGCTTAACAATGAAGTATTATGGCGTATGACTCTGTCATAGACCATAATAATTAGATAATATAATGATTTTATCTGATTTACATACCCTACTTGAACACTACTCAGTGCTCCTGTCTCATAAATGAAATGCTGACGCAATGCTGCAATCAACTGATCTGAGGCACTGATTACAGCAATCATTAATTTAAGACGTTGCTGTTCATCTATATTAGCGACGCGTAATACTGTCAGTATTTTTTCTAATTGCTCGGCTTGCTCTGCCTGTGTTTGCGAAGACAGTCCTGCCAATAGTTTACGTAAATAACCCTCTTGGCCATTTGCCATTTTATTTAGTAGCGGCGGCAATGGCTCTTCAGAATATAAGTACTCTTGAAACATCGATAAAGTTATCATCATTCTTCC
>NZ_JBQSVP010000231.1:0-1937 GCF_052376345.1 Psychrobacter sp. AOP5-GZ1-6
AAAATTTTAAAAACGTCTAATTCCCCACCTGACCCATACTGTCTCAGTCTTTGACTATCTAAAGTATGGGATTAGCATGGGATAGCATTTACTGCTCATATAGCATTACGATTTATATAAAACATATATATAACAAGGTATTAGCTATCGTATCGCTGCAGTGATTTAATTGTAAGGAGGTTTCGAGTCTCTCCAGCCCCACCATTTTCGGATAGTACATCTTAGACTAAATATCAAAACCTGCTTTTAGCAGGTTTTTTTGTGCCTGTTATTTGTATAAAAAATCCCCGCTAGTTAGCAGGGATTACATCAAAAGTATAATAACTAAAACCATAATAATTACTGGTTCAATCAGTCCGCACTTCAATCCTGATAGCACTGACTCATCGGCAATACGCTGTAATTATAGGTTTGGATTTACGATGATTTTTACCGCTGATTCATTATTGTGAATCAGTGTCTCAAAGCCTTTGGAGATCAAATCATCTAACGCGATACGCTGAGTAATAAAGGGCTCAAGATTGACCAGACCATCTTCTACAAGCTGAATCGTATCTTTGTGGTTATTAACATAGCCAATCGTACCACGCACATCAAGCTCTTTCATCACCACACTGTGTACGTTTACAGTAGCCGGATGACTCCAAATAGAAACAATTACCACCACACCTGTTGGTTTAGTCAGCTCAACCAAAGAGTCTAAAACAGCATTGACACTCGTACATTCAAAAGCAACATCAACACCCTCGCCTTCAGTGATTTTCATTACTTCTTCGGCCAAATCGTCTTTGGTAGGGTCAATAACATGATCGACAACACCACTATCAAGCGCTTTTTCTTTACGCTTGGCACTGAGCTCACTCATGATGACAGTGATACCTTTGGCTTTTAGTACGGCAGACAATAACAGACCAATAGGACCGCCACCACCAACCAAAGCCACATCACCTGCTTTAGCACCACTACGCACATATGCATGATAGCCAACAGCTAACGGCTCAATCAAAGCAGCTTGATCTAATGGAATATTATTGGCGATAGGATGTACCCAGCGGCGTTTTACAGCGATTTTTTCGGACAAACCGCCGCCACGGCCACCCAAACCAATAAAGTTCATATCTTTTGATAAATGATAATCCTCACCAGGTCCTGTTGGTACATCATCAGAGATGATATAGGGTTCAACCACGACATGCTGACCGACCTCAATATCATCAACACCTTCACCAACGGCGTACACCACACCTGAGAACTCATGCCCCATGGTAATTGGCGCTGACTCACCTGAAATAGGATGCGGATGACCACATGGAGGAATAAAGATGGGACCTTCCATAAACTCATGCAGATCCGTCCCACAGATACCGCACCATGCTACATCAATACCGACTGTACCTGCTTCTACTGTAGGCTCTGGAATATCTTCAATACGAATATCGCCTTTATCATAAAAACGTGCTGCTTTCATAAAAAACTCCTTCGTTGATAATCAACGCACTCTTGCTTGGTATGGTCAATTCTAAATAAAATAAATGCATTTTATATGACACGCGACTGAGTTAAGTTTTTACTTCAGACTGTGGCTATGCAGATAAAAGTGACGTAGATAAAAGTGGTAAAAACATCGCTCCAATCTTGCTAACTATTTTTTATATTGAATTGGCTATACGGTTATAAAATAGGCTAACGACAAAAGTTAATAAAAAATTTATACTTCATTATCCGACTCTAAAAAACACTCAAAGTATCAAAACTGTTAAGTATTGTTAAATATTGTTAAAAACTCACCTATACTATTTAGCAGACTATTTAAGGGGGTCAATACATCCATTATGCTCCGATATCTTCTTTCTGTTGATTTCGCCAATGCTTTATCTAGCTATGTTTAGCCCAGTTATAAATAATTTCGATATAGTCGGTTCAATATAATTTGAATA
>NZ_JBQSVP010000232.1:0-1929 GCF_052376345.1 Psychrobacter sp. AOP5-GZ1-6
GATTTTACTTCTGACTCTGATATAGATTGGTCCAAATCTATATCAGAGATTGATCAACAGCTATACGCAAAATACGACTTAAATCAATTTGAAATTGATTTTATCGAGAGTGAAGTCAAGGCGATGGATTAGGCTCAAATCTATATTTTACACAAGCAAATCTCTATAAGATTTTGATTGGACCATCTAGTGACATAAAATACAAAATGTCATCACTTAACTTAAATTAGTGGTGACATTTTTTTATTCTCTATACATAAGAGTTTTCACGGGTTTATGTCATGTCATCACCTTCTAATGTAATGCGTATGCAGGTTCAGGTAACTTCCTTATTATTGCCTTTAAAGAGCTTAGAAAACTTGAGATGGAAGTCATTAAGCTACGTCAAGAGCTAGTAAAAAACGGTCAGCAAGATGATTTCTTTGATGAAATTAGTCTAGATTCATCATTTTCACGAATTAGGCTTTCTCAATTCTATGGTATAGAGCTTGATGATTTTGCCCATGAGGTTGCTATTCTGTCTCTTTGGTTGGCTGAGCACCAGATGAATGTAGAATTTAAAGCCGAGTTTGGAGATTGTGCCCCATCCCTTCCTTTGAAAGCTTCAGGGGGGATCTTTCATGGTAATGCACTAAAGCTCGATTGGTTCGCGGCTTGTCCTCCACTAGAAAAGGAAGAAGTCTATATTATCGGAAACCCTCCGTATATAGGCTCTAAAAACCAAAGTAAAGAACAAAAAGAAGATATGAAACAGTGCTTAAAAGAGCTAACAAATACTAAGGCTCTAGACTATATAGCATGCTGGTTCATAAAGGCCGCTCAGGTAATTAATAGTAAAAGTGCATTCGCCTTTGTGACAACGAACTCTGTATGTCAGGGAACTCAAGTACCGTTACTATGGAAAATTATCTTTAACTACAATGTAGAGATTTTCTTTGCTTACAAGGATTTTAAGTGGAGAAATAATGCAAAAAATAATGCAGGAGTTACTGTTAGCATTTTAGGTTTAAGGAAAGAGTCAAAAACATCTGTGAAAAAGTTTATCTTTGAGAACGAAATTCGACGTGAAGTCACCAATATAAACCCATACCTAATTGATTCAGATAATATTTTAATAGATAAAGCGGTGACTTCGATTTGTGACTTACCAAAAATGCAAGTTGGTAACGAACCTTATGATGGTGGCAACCTAATATTTACAGATAACGAGAAACAACAATTTATTGTTGGAAGTCCTACTTCTGAAAAGTATTTTAAGAAACTTGTGGGCTCAAATGAGCTTTTGAAAGGTACTTACAGATGGTGCCTATGGATTGAAGATGATGAGCTTGAAGAAGCTAAGAACATCCCTGAAGTAAATGCAGTAATTGATGCAGTACGTATATCACGAGAAAGTGGTGGGATGAATGCTAGAAGCTGCGCTCATAGACCTCATCAGTTCCGATGGGTAAACAGATCTAAAACCAATCAAATAGTAATTCCGTTAGTATCGTCAGAGCGTAGACCATATATACCTATATCTTTCATCGATAAAGAAACTATTATTACGAATTTGGGGCAAGTTATCTATGATGCTCCTATTTATATTTTTTCAATTATAAGTTCTCATATCCACATGACATGGGTTAGAGCTATAACTGGTCGATTAGAGAGTCGCATTCGTTATTCTTCTGGGATTTCTTATAATACATTTCCTGTACCTAATATTAGTTCAGGAAAACTAGCTCAACTAGAGATTGCAGCCCTTAATATCATTGAAGCTCGCGAAAGTTATTCAGAGCTAAATTTAGGAGACATGTATGATCCCAAAAAGATGCCTGATGAGGTGCGAAAAGCTCATGAAGAAAATGATAAGTTAGTTGATAGTCTTTATTCCTCTAAGGGCTTTAGCAATGACACAGAGAGGTTAGAGTGCTTGTTTTCACAGTA
>NZ_JBQSVP010000233.1:0-1926 GCF_052376345.1 Psychrobacter sp. AOP5-GZ1-6
GTATATTTAAAAAAAATGATAACGTTTTTTCTACTATGATAAGGATACCTTGAATGCAGATGAAAATTACGATTATCCTAAAAATTGTGGTGATAAGGTATGGGGTTTAAATTGAGACATTATATTTTAAATTTAAAAGATATTATAAATAAATATTGCTTTAGTAAAGTTATTTTGTGTTACAAAGAATAGGTTTTAAAAAAGGAAGAACTTGAAGGTTTTAGAAAAATATGATTAACTTGAAAATTTAACTGAAGATAAAATGGTAGATATAGAATATAATGAATGTAATGAAATTTTTTTTGGGATAGACTCTTTTAATTACTTTTTAGAGGAAGAAAATCTTTGGAACGTTGAGAAATACTGGAAGCTGGAGTATTTTCTGATTAAACTATGTGCAAATTTAGAAGATGAGCAGGTATTACACAGAGAGTTAGTAGCAAATCTTTACTATCTAAGTTTTAGTATAAACAACCTTATAAATAGTCATAAAGATACTTCAGATTTTTATGAAATAAAAAATTTCAATGAAGATGAAGCAGATTACTGTCGTGATCGACTGAATTATATTATGAGAATACTCTGGGGACGGATTCCCTTTAACTCTCATGATTATATGATAACCAGTAATCCTCTTATTCAAAAAGAATTGAACTTAAGCAAGTGAGATTTACTATTAAGTATTAACTTATGCTAGATGAAAAATTTTGCACTTAAGATAAGCTAATTAAACTTAAAGAAAAGCTACGATTTTAGACAAATCGTAGCTTTTTTTATGTTCTTACGCCAACAGCCAAGTCAATGTCGGTGGCAATACTACCCTTGATTTTGGTAATGATCTAAACATCAAAGGTGGTTTACTGAATACAGATAAGATTCAAGGCATTATCGGCGGCGACATGACCATCGAATCGCTACAAGACACCGCTACCTATGACAGCGACCAAAAGAACATGGGCTTTAGCGCTGATATTGATATAGCAGGCGGTGGTGCAGGCTCCAGTCTCTCGGTCAATGGTGGTAAGACTAATGTCAATGCAGACTATCAAGCCGTTGGTGAGCAGTCAGGTATCTTTACCGGGGATGGTGGTCTTGACCTTACCACCGAAGGCACAACCAATCTGATTGGCGGAGCGATCACCACGACTGACAAAGCGCTACAAGACGGATTAAACAACTATGTCAGTAAAGGTGGTATTACGACTCAAGACATAGAAAACACCACGAGTTATAAAGGCGATGCGATCTCTGTAGGTTTAAGTGTGGGTAAAGATAAAAACCCTAGCATGAATGGGCTTGGCTACGGCACAGATGGTGATAGTGATAGTAGTATCACTCGTGCAGGTATTACTGGAATAGCAGGCAATAGTGGTATCACGACTGACAACCGTGCTGAGTATGCGGGTGCGCTTGAGAATGTGTTTGATGCCAACCGAGTGAATGAGGAGCTTGGGGCGCAGACGCAGATTACGCAGGATTTTGGTAAAGAAGCTCCTAAAGCAGTGGCTGAGTTCTCACAAAATCAAATTGATGCTATAAAAGCTAATCCTGATTTAAGTATTGATGAAAAACGTGCCGCTATTGTCAAATGGGATGAAGGTGGCGTTTATCGCATTGCTGCTCATACAGCACTTGGTGCATTGGGTACGGGCAGTGTTGAGGGTGCATTATCCACAGGTGGCGTAGCTGCCGCTGCTCCAACGCTTAATAACTTGCAAGATAAGATAGCAGAGTCACTGATTGCAAGCGGTATGAGTGAGAGTATCGCTAAAGGGACGGCAAGCGGTGTGGTGAGTCTTGCGCTACTAGTCGCAGGTAGTGCTTCTGGACTTGATACGTCAAGTACGGTGACGGCGACTAATGTGGATGCTAATAATAGACAGTTGCATCCTGATCAAATTAAACTTTTAAAACTACATGCAGAAG
>NZ_JBQSVP010000234.1:0-1925 GCF_052376345.1 Psychrobacter sp. AOP5-GZ1-6
GTTTGCTGCTTGCCAATAGTGAAACCCATTCCGCCGCTTGTGCCAAACAGCCCTGATTTTTTGGTTTGACTAAATGAGCTTTCGCTTGAGGTGTTCTCAGCGGATAAGATATTGACATCACCACCAGCGGTCAGACCAGTGTCTGTATCACTGATAGCGTTGGTGGCTCAATCAAGCAAGTCAGCCTCGATAAAGTCGAAGCAGTTCAGCATATTGGTTATTCATTATCACTAAACTTCACATAATCATTAACTCTATTGCCTTTTAAACTTTCTAGTATTTGCTCTATACTATTTTTATCATATTGATTTCCATACTTATTCTGTTTCTTTATATGATTAATAAACTCTTTTGGTAATAATACTTTGTAGTTTTTCACCAAATGAGGAATCATCATAGTCCATACATACGAACCATCAGTAAAAACTTTAGTTGGTACAGAAACTTTATGGTCACAGATATCTTTTTCACTTGATAAAAACTCAATTACTTTTATACCGTTTATTAAATATTCATAGATAATGTTAGCGTTAGTATCAGATAATTGATTCACTTTAGTTTTGACGCTTGGGAATCCTTCTGGTTGTGCTTTAGAAGAGTTGACGCTATACACCATTTCTAAAAAAGGGGCCACTTTTTTCATATACTTCTCCTACTATTCTGGTTCAAAAATTTTCCATTCTGGCTTAATATCATCTCGTTCAAAGTAGTAATCTTCATCTTGAACCCACGAATTTGTATCTTTATTCCAAGCTACTGGACGAGTAGGTGCTAAAACACGAGCACCTAATTCGTTGGCTAATTCCTGTGCAGTGCCGCTTGAACCACTCCAGCATGAACCGAAACATACAGGATCACCTATTTTATAATCAGGGTTACTTCTTACCGCTGCAGATACTTGCTCTATACTAATTGGTATACTCTGCATCTCAACATCTCTTCCACCATTAACTTTGACTGTTGAAGTTGAAGATATTACTGGAGTACCACCAAATTCATCGTACTCAAGCTGACCGTGAACGATAACGTTATGTCCGTTGCCAGTATTCGCTGCATTCTCATAGTTTCTTATAGTATTGCCATCGTCTCCTATTGCAGTGCTATTAGTACCATGACGAACTGTAGTGCCGCTTTCTGTAAAGCTGTCCATGAAAAATATTTTAGGTCTTGCCGCTTGAGCTGCTAGTGTGCTGGCCGTACCAAATCCAGATAAACCAACACCAATACCTAGTTCAGTAGAACTTTGTGCATCATTTCTAGCAACGTCAAGCCCTTTACCTTGCATAATAGCTAGATTATCTTCAAGACCTATATAGGTAAAATCCTCGTAGGCTTGTTTGGCTTTTTCTGGAACACTTGGTATAGCTTTAATAGCACTTTCTATACTATTAAACCCATCAATCACAGTACCATATGGATCTTGAAGTTTATCAATGCCTTCTTTAGCCAACTCCCATGGTGCTAATATCAAGTTACCTGCACCTTGATTTGAGCCTTCAGCTTTAGCATTTTGAACTTCAGCAGCTGTTTCAGGCGTTCTACCATAAGTATAAGGATTTTGTAGAGCTAAGTTATCTAATACAAATTGTACTGAATCAGCATCAGTTAACATTTCATCTAGGTACAGTCTAGAATCTGTATATGATTTTGGGTCATCATTTCTGAAAGATCCAGATAACACGCCTCCATCAACTACAATTCCATGATCATTATTAAGTCTATTATATCTTTCAACCAAAGAAATATTATAAGCTTGAACGCCATTTCTTTCCTGTAAAAACTTATTGGCATCATCAAACTGCATAATCTCATTTAGGCTTAGATTATCATTGTATGCGTTGTACCAATCTTCATCTAGATTGTAGACAGCGGCTCTAGCCAATATCTTTAAGGCTTCCTCTTTTGTAATTCCTTTTTCTTTTGCA
>NZ_JBQSVP010000235.1:0-1889 GCF_052376345.1 Psychrobacter sp. AOP5-GZ1-6
TTTTAAGTTGAGTATTATTTAGTGTACATATCAGTGTACATGAAATTCACTTTTCATATTACTACTACTATTTTTTATTCAGTACTATTGTAAGCTTCATCAATCAGTTGCTGAAGATACTCTGCGCTACTTACTCCATACTCGCTAGCTAATTTTTTAAGCCTATTCATATGGCGTCTGGTTAAGAAGTGCTCTTGAGCAGTCTCGGCGTCTCTCTTACCTTGAAATCTTCTTTGAGTCCATGCATTACGCATTTTTCTGATTATTTCTTTTTTATGTAGGCTCATCTTATATGGATGATTATTTCTATGACCAAAAATATCTAGCGCGTCTAGAGATGCGCAGATCTGTATATAGTAAGTGCTCAGATCATTACTTAGGAATAATGGGTTCTCGATAAGATATCCATATTTACTTAAGTAGCTATGCGCCCAAAAAATTTGTTTCTCACTTTTTCTATCTAACCATTCTAGGTCTTGCGGTGTAGTCAGTACTTTATTATACAAGCTTTTAGCTTCGTTCATAAAGTTTCTTTTCCATTCAACTCTATAATCATTATATTCAACCCCATCCCTGTCTAATGAAATTATGTTTGTCAAATCAAAACACGTAATCAAGTTGTTTTGAAAGTCAGCGGAGTAATTTCCCCAGAAAAATGAAAGATTATGCTTATATTTATACGAGTAATGATCGAACCATAAAGCTGCTGTTAGATCATTTTTTAGCCAAGCTATAGACTCATCAGGCAATACATTAGATTTAGAAAAACTAACAAGTGATTCTCTATAACTTTCTGTTAACTCAAGGCTATTACAAGTAGTGTTTAGATACTCTAAATCGTTAGGAAGGTCCACGTTATATCCATCTAAAGTCAATTCATTTAACGCAATATTAACCTGCCTTTGAGTTAGTTTAAGATTCCTACCTTTCTGCTTATTAGAGTTTACTACAGAATCTCTGATAAAATTATCAGTCATTTTTTATCCTTCAGTTGGTTATCTAAGTAATATTCTACTAAAGTTTAAATAATTTTAAAATAAAAAACTAATAATATTTAAATAAATTAATAGTAATAATATAGTAATAATTTTTTCATATAAATACTTACTATGTCAATATTTCATTGGTCTAAGATGGCTTGGTATCAATAGTATGTCAAGTAAAATGCGCAGTACCAATAATTTGTTAAAGATTGACTTCGATATTTTTACTTTGGTGTAATATATATTACAGATGTGCTGACGCGTTTCCCGTATGCATAAAAGTTGGTAAGTGTGACTTCTGATGTATCATTCAAAACTTGTTGTCAGCTAAATGCACCAATCACAATATCCTCGATATACACTGCATTCCATACGAATATAGTCAAATATACTATCGATATTCCAGCAGTATTTATAAGCTACACTAATGGGTTATTTATATTATTATATATAGCAGCGTCACCACGCTGCCTATCAGCCAACCAAATTACCAGCAGAAAGAATTAAAAAATATGGCATGACTCTACTATGTGCAAGACAAACCACATAGGAGTAATACCATGAAATACATCAACCGCAACCAAACAGAAGTATTTACTAAAGTTCATCAATTAGTAATCAATATTATCTTTCGAGACTTGGATATTGATTCGGTAATGGACAAACTGAACGATCTATATCAATCATTTATGTATCACTACGAGGCTGATGAAGGGCTTGTTTATTTAAAGCCTATTGATATTTTCTTTCGTAATGCACAGCGTATTGTTGGTGATCAATACCCTGATGAAGTGATTTGGGAACACAACAACGTAAGTGAGCTGATCGATATATTGATGTACTATAAAAGAGAGGTTGAGCGTGAGCGGAGTGTTTTGATATATCAGGAAAGGCAAAACAAGAAGG
>NZ_JBQSVP010000236.1:0-1837 GCF_052376345.1 Psychrobacter sp. AOP5-GZ1-6
GTAGCAGGCTTAGGTTTCTTAGTATTTAGTTTTGGATTTATATCAATGTTCAAAGACCAGTTGATTACGGAAAAGTGAATTATTAGAAAAATTATGAGGGCGTGTTGAATATTCAAAGTTTTAGCCAAATATAAGCGCAAGCAAGAGCCGTCATATTTTTACAACTTCGCTTGAGCCCACTTCTTTTCAATGGGATTAAGATCAGGGCTATAGGGCGGTAGCCAAAGGGTACGATGGCTATATCTGTTAATGAGTTTTTGAATACGCTTGTTCTTATGAAATCGAGCTACTCGAGTACAGCTCTCACCTTGCGCTCGGGTAAAGCAGTAACTTGCTTTATCCTCGCCCATAACCATCACAGTCACGCATTTCGTTCTAAAGCTTGGAGTAAGCGTTTATTTGCGCTAGTGGTGAAATATGGTGCTATTGATATTGTGCTCAAAGTGATCAAGCGTAAATATTATCTTTTCATAGAGAGCAACAATAACATTGGTTCGCTTTTCAGTTGCAGTGATCAATACAGAGTATTCCTATTAGTGTATAGCTTTAAGGACGAAAAGTTTCAGCTTTAAAGCTGCTCTCGTACATGTAAGCAATGGGATAGCCTCTCTGTATAAAACTATCAAGCTTACTTTGATGCATCCCTCTTTTGATCGGACACGCTTTCAGATGTCCTAAGTTCTTTTTTTTGACTAATACCAGAGCCTTTCCTAAAAACTGTGTAACTGCTTATAATCCACTAACCGGAGAATAAGCAATGACTAACCAATCTGACATCAAGAAACTGGCCGAGCAAATGGCTGGTAGCATGAACAGCTTCGATGACATCAAAGACTTTCAAAAGCAGCTCATGCAATCCTTTATCGACACTGTCATTCAAGATTAGAGCTGAGATCATCTATCCTATTCTAAGTATGGAAAATCTATACCATCAAACAAGCGCAACTTTCACACTAAAAAGACAGTCCGCAGTGAAGCTTGAGATGTAGGAATCAATTAATTATATTTCTATGATAGGGCTATTCAATCCTGATGAAAGATTATGGAGTATTTTTATTTGATTGTTCTTATGTCCGTATCTTGTAAAAACTATGGCACCATCTAATCGTTTGAAATAAAGTCTCTTATCGCGTGCGACCCTATACTCATAACTTCCTGGAGCTGCAGGGTCTAAAGATTTTATTCTGTATGCATTAGGAGACTCTTGAATTCTACCAAGATAATTGAGGAGAGATAAAAATAGAATCTGATTTGTTTTGAATACATCCTTAACATCATCTATAAAGCTTTTAGTAAACTTAAAATTTTCATTTTGGTATTTTTTAATGAGGTCAAACTCACCCTCTGTGTTATTTACAGCATTACTTGCTCTTTCATAAGCTAACGCTAATTCTTTTGCATCTGATTTTTTTGTTTTTTCAAGAAGCTCTTCATAGAGATTTTTGAAAGTTAAGTATTGAGAGTTTATTTTATCATTATAGCTACTGATGCTTTTTAACGAATCTAAAACACCTTCTTTTTCTAAAACTTCATAAGCAAGCTCCCAATCCTCCCGAAGTACACTCAATTCAATCTTATATAAAGCGTGTTTCACAGCATGCTCAAACTGCTGCTTATGTACTGGTTTTATTAAGTGTGAAATAGAGCCGTATTTAGAATAAGACTCTGTTACTTGGTCTTCTGCTTGGCCCGTAACTACTATAAATCTATCTCTAAAATATACAGACTCTTCTTGCTCTAATACCTTAAGTAAGCTTATGGCGGTATCACCATTAGTTAAGTCATGGTCAAGAACAAATAAGTCAGGCTCTTCAGCTTGTTCAACGAAACTATCAAC
>NZ_JBQSVP010000237.1:0-1804 GCF_052376345.1 Psychrobacter sp. AOP5-GZ1-6
TTTATTTAACACAGGTGCTACGAGCAGATTATTATTCAGCAGCGATAGCGATCATCTCAACCAATAGCTCAGGGCGAGCCAGTGCTGACTCACCGCAAGCGCGAGCTGGAGGCTGGATACCTTCAAACCATTTATCCCACACTTCATTCATAGCCGCAAAGTCTGCCATGTCTTTTACCCAGACATTTACTGATAGCAGCTTGGACTTGTCACTACCCACTTCTTCTAGTAACGTTTGGATTTTTTCTAAACACGTCAAAGTTTGTGCTTGAATATCGTCTTCTGCATTGCCCACTTGACCACATAAATAAACCGTTTGGTTATGGACAACGATTCTACTCATACGCGGGGTACTGTGTAACTTCTTTATCATTTTATCTCCCTTCAATTTATAAAAACAGCTGAATCAATCATAACTCAATCAACATGACTCATTGTAGAGTAACAAGTTATTTAGCGAAACGCTGAGCACTAAACGGTGCAAGGTCTACCAATAACGGTTTGTCATGAATCATCTCTTCAACCAGACGACCTGTCATAGGTCCTAAGGTAAAGCCTTGATGGCTGTGACCAAAGGCGAACCATAATTTATCATGCTTATCAGCAGGACCGATAACTGGTTTCATATCAGGCATACAAGGACGTGATCCTGCCCAAGCCTCAGACTCTACTGCATCTTCTAATGGCAGAATTTTACGAGCCAGCTTCAGTACAGTTTGCAGTTGACCGAAGTTCTTTGGTGCATTCATGGTAGTCATCTCAGCACCAGTGGTAATGCGGATACCTTGCTGCATTGGCCCCATCACAAAGCCTTTATCCATATCAAACATACTGTGATTGATGGTGTTTTTTTCTGTCACTTTGAAGTGCTGATGATAACCACGCATCGGGAACAATGGCAGATTATAACCAAGTGGTCTGATCAAATCATTCGACCATGGACCTGCTGCAATAACCAATTTATCACTATAATAAGTGTCATTATCAGTGATGATTTTCCAGCCTTCACCGTCTTTTACGATTTCTTTGACATCGCTCTCTTTGATCGTACCTTGCATGTCTTGGAAGTTTTTCGCATAGGCTTTGACCAATGAGCTTGGGTTTGATACTTGCCAAGAGTTTAGCCAATGAATCGCACCAACAAAACCATCAAAATTGGCACTAGGCTCCATGGCTTTGAGTGCTTCACGGTTTAGTACGTTATGCTCAACCCCTTGATTACGTGCATCAATGGCTGCTGCTTGCGCTTCTTTAAAGGTCTCTTCAGAACGATGCAATTGCAACCAGCCATCGCGAGTAATTAACTCATCAGCACCAGATGCTTCAATCATCGTTTGATGCTCACTGGTGCAATGCTCAATCAGTGTCTGCCACTCTGATTCAATTTGTTTGACCGTCGCAGGTACAGAATACTTCCAGTATTGTAGTAGCGCTTGATGGTAACGCAGAATTGCTGGTATACGATAACGAATGTCCGTACCTTGGTTGGGTAATACTCGAATCATCTCAGTCAATTGACGAGGAAAAGGATGTGTATGAATAGCTTCACGCTGGATCAATCCAGCATTACCATACGAGGTCTCTGACCCTGGCAGTTTCTTATCTAACAGCAATACGTTTGAATTATTTTTTTGTAAATGCCACGCAACTGAGGTGCCAACCATACCTGCACCGATAACAATCACTTCATAGCGCATAACCTATCCTTTTCTTAGGGTGTTAATACAGAGTATCAAATATGAGGGTCTAACAGAATTAGGTGGTAATAGTAACGCATTAAGCCAAATTTTAAACCCTTATTTGT
>NZ_JBQSVP010000238.1:0-1796 GCF_052376345.1 Psychrobacter sp. AOP5-GZ1-6
AGATTAAACTGAAGAGTTTGATCATGGCTCAGATTGAACGCTGGCGGCAGGCTTAACACATGCAAGTCGAGCGGAAACGATGATAGCTTGCTATCAGGCGTCGAGCGGCGGACGGGTGAGTAACACTTAGGAATCTACCTAGTAGTGGGGGATAGCTCGGGGAAACTCGAATTAATACCGCATACGACCTACGGGAGAAAGGGGGCAGTTTACTGCTCTCGCTATTAGATGAGCCTAAGTCGGATTAGCTAGATGGTGGGGTAAAGGCCTACCATGGCGACGATCTGTAGCTGGTCTGAGAGGATGATCAGCCACACCGGGACTGAGACACGGCCCGGACTCCTACGGGAGGCAGCAGTGGGGAATATTGGACAATGGGGGAAACCCTGATCCAGCCATGCCGCGTGTGTGAAGAAGGCCTTTTGGTTGTAAAGCACTTTAAGCAGTGAAGAAGACTCCGTGGTTAATACCCACGGACGATGACATTAGCTGCAGAATAAGCACCGGCTAACTCTGTGCCAGCAGCCGCGGTAATACAGAGGGTGCAAGCGTTAATCGGAATTACTGGGCGTAAAGCGAGCGTAGGTGGCTTGATAAGTCAGATGTGAAATCCCCGGGCTTAACCTGGGAACTGCATCTGATACTGTTAAGCTAGAGTAGGTGAGAGGGAAGTAGAATTTCAGGTGTAGCGGTGAAATGCGTAGAGATCTGAAGGAATACCGATGGCGAAGGCAGCTTCCTGGCATCATACTGACACTGAGGCTCGAAAGCGTGGGTAGCAAACAGGATTAGATACCCTGGTAGTCCACGCCGTAAACGATGTCTACTAGTCGTTGGGTCCCTTGAGGACTTAGTGACGCAGCTAACGCAATAAGTAGACCGCCTGGGGAGTACGGCCGCAAGGTTAAAACTCAAATGAATTGACGGGGGCCCGCACAAGCGGTGGAGCATGTGGTTTAATTCGATGCAACGCGAAGAACCTTACCTGGTCTTGACATATCTAGAATCCTGCAGAGATGCGGGAGTGCCTTCGGGAATTAGAATACAGGTGCTGCATGGCTGTCGTCAGCTCGTGTCGTGAGATGTTGGGTTAAGTCCCGCAACGAGCGCAACCCTTGTCCTTAGTTACCAGCGGGTTAAGCCGGGAACTCTAAGGATACTGCCAGTGACAAACTGGAGGAAGGCGGGGACGACGTCAAGTCATCATGGCCCTTACGACCAGGGCTACACACGTGCTACAATGGTAGGTACAGAGGGCAGCTACACAGCGATGTGATGCGAATCTCAAAAAGCCTATCGTAGTCCAGATTGGAGTCTGCAACTCGACTCCATGAAGTAGGAATCGCTAGTAATCGCGGATCAGAATGCCGCGGTGAATACGTTCCCGGGCCTTGTACACACCGCCCGTCACACCATGGGAGTTGATTGCACCAGAAGTGGTTAGCCTAACCTTCGGGGAGGCGATCACCACGGTGTGGTTGATGACTGGGGTGAAGTCGTAACAAGGTAGCCGTAGGGGAACCTGCGGCTGGATCACCTCCTTATAGATGACATTCGGTCAGCAAGAATTCACAACAAGTTGTTCTTTAGTTTAAGCTAGTATTTATTAGCTTTTGCCTTTGTAGGCATACAAAGGCCTGTAGCTCAGCTGGTTAGAGCACCGTGTTGATAACGCGGGGGTCGGCAGTTCAAGTCTGCCCAGGCCTACCATTATTTTACGGGGCCATAGCTCAGTTGGTAGAGCGCCTGCCTTGCACGCAGGAGGTCAACGGTTCGACTCCGTTTGGCTCCACCAT
>NZ_JBQSVP010000239.1:0-1793 GCF_052376345.1 Psychrobacter sp. AOP5-GZ1-6
GTATTCAAAGTATTTTATTTTATTCAACACCGCAGCCTATTGATAATCTAGAGCAATCAGCAGCTGATTGGAAAAATATCTTATTTGCAGATACTGTCAGTTTTAACTACCCAGTAACCAGCAATTATATAGATATTAATAGTGACTCAAATAAGTTGAATTCCAATTCTTATGCATCACAGACTTTATCAGAGCGCATAAACGAGGCATCAGAGGCTAATCAAACCACAACAGATAGTGTATTGGTTGGTTATATTAATATTACTTTAGACGTGCAGGCAATGCGAGAATATTGGTATCGTACCAATCTGTTGGGATGTTTGATTATTACCATCATAGCAGTGCTTTGGGTGTTGTATATTCTGCGGAAACTTAAATGGCCAGTAAGAGATATTGAATCTCTTACTAAAGTATGTGAAGTTGTTCTAGAAAACCCAAGTATTGATCAATTACCCGTTATTTCACAGCATTTCAATTTTAAGGATCTAATACTGATCAAGCGGACCTTTGTGGTTTTGTTTAATCGTTTGCAAAAAGTTAAGCAAGATTACGAGGCAATTGTCGCATTTGAGCAGCAATTACATACCAAAGATGTTTCTCTTGATGTGCAGTTGCATAACTTTCAAAGCATGATAACCCATGAGCTAAAAACCTCCTTAAATGCAATTGTAGGTGGTTTGCAGTTATTAGATCATGATGCTCTTAATAGAGAACAAAAAGATGCAGTTGAAATTATCAGTAGTGGTAGCGAAAAATTGGTGTCATCGCTTGATCACATTATTCAGCTCAACCAAATACAAAAAGGTCAGATACATATCAATTATAGTGAATTTAATCCATTACAATTGATTGCAGATATTTTAGTAGAGTTTGAACCTATTGCCCAAAAAAAAGGTCTAGAGTTGGTCAGTCGTGTTCATCATATAGACTATAGCCTGAAAGGTGATGCAGAAAAGATACAACAGATATTATCGATATTACTTAGCAATGCGATTAAATTTACACCGGTTGGGCAAGTAATTATTACATCGCAATTGACGCATTTTGATAAAAGTAATCGTTGGCAGATCAGTGTGAAGGATACTGGTATTGGTATCGATAGTCATCATATTGATGATATTTTTAATCCATTTTTTCAGGTGGATTCATCAAAAACTCGGCAATATGAAGGTTCAGGTGTTGGGCTGCCCATCGTTAAGCAAATGATTCAGCTCATGGGTGCCACTATAGAAGTTGATAGCACGCTAGGAGTAGGTACGCAGTTTATAATTACGATAGCGATGCCTACCATTCAACATTCTTGGCAACAGAGTTTATTGGCTGGATTGACTTTTATCTATTACTACTATGATGAAGTTGGTTTTTTAGGAGCTGAACTTGAGCATTTAGGGGCAGCTGTTGTTTATTGTCAGCATGAGCAGTTGGTAATCGATGAGATGAAGGCAAACAAAGTAGACATGGTGATGTTTGCGGAAGATATTTTTCCAAGAAAAGCTGAATCCTTAGCCAGTCGTATTCGTAAAGCTGAAGACGACCATCGTGCGTTATTAGTGTATTGGTATTCACCGCATCAAGCGCAATATTTAGACAGTTTCGAACATGGATTAAAAGTCGCAGGTATTGATTATTGTTGTAGTGCTATTTATAAAGATAAGGATTTAAGTGATTTGCTACAACGTTGGATGGTATGGAAATAATGATAAATTCTAAAATATGATTAGCACTATTAACTGTGCTACTTTTTTTGGTAATAATTTCTATCGCGATTTTTAAGATGAGAAGAAGCCATATTT
>NZ_JBQSVP010000240.1:0-1774 GCF_052376345.1 Psychrobacter sp. AOP5-GZ1-6
ATTTTTTTTACTAAAACAGGTTGTCGTTTGAGGTTTTTAGGCATATCTTAAGGCATTTATTTTATCTTTCAGTAATTAACATCTGTTTTATTGACGTCATTTGCCTATTGAAATATAAATGGATAGTGCGATATAGCACTGTCCACCTTTTAATGTGCATGTGACTATATACTATTGTTTTTGTGAGCTGCTTTTGATACCTCCTATCAACAAGTCACAGCTGATGATAACCATAGTATGAGTAATGAAACACTTATTATATAAAACGGCCTTAATATGTCTGCTTCAAAACCATCCCTCCCCAATAAACCTGTTGCGTCTGAGCGAGTTCGTTCTGCTGATCTACCCGTTGCATGGATTATGATGCTCGGACTCATCGTAGCGGTAGGGCCTTTATCTATCGATATGTATCTTCCTGCGCTACCATCAATGGCAGATGACTTTGGCGTCTCTACGGCTTTTATGGCAAATTCTGTCCCAGCTTATTTTTTGGGTCTGGTATTTGGTCAGTTGTTTTATGGCCCATTCAGTGATCGTGTTGGGCGAGTGAAGCCTTTATATATTGGTATGACGTTATATGTTATCGCCTCAATTATTTGTGCAACCACAAATAATGAGTATGTGTTATTTGCCGGGCGAACCGTGCAAGCGCTTGGAGCCTGTGTGGGATCAGTGGTCACGCGTGCCGCGATTCGTGACCGTTTGACCGCCAAGCAAACGGCAAAAGCATTTTCTATCATGATATTAGTAATGGGTCTGGCACCAATATTGGCCCCATCGCTTGGTGCGCTATTTTTACAGTTTTTTAACTGGCATTCTATTTTTTGGTTTTTGGCTGCCTTTGGTGCGCTTAATTTGTTATTGGCTAAGTTTTTCTTCTTTGAAACACTTATCGAAGAAAACCGAAATGTACGTCCAGCAAAAGAAGTGCTTAGCCAGTATTGGGATTTATTAAAAGACCCAACATTTAATTATCCTGCCATTGGCGGCGGGCTTTTGATGGGAGCCATGTTTGTTTATATTAGCTCGGCCTCTGAGTTGATTATGGATACTTATGGTATGTCAGAAACGCATTTCGGATGGCTGTTTGGTATGAATGCCGCGGGATTTGTCGGTTTAACCCAATTGAATCAATTGTTGACTAATCGCTTTCGGCTATTAAGTATCTTGCGTTTTGGTGCGATGATGCAGGTTATCTCTGCGGGCGTGCTCTTTGTGATAGGTCTATTTTTGGGTACAGATGCCTGGCTACCACTGGTATTGGTCTGTATTTTCTTTTGTATCTCAGGCTTAGGCCTGACTCAGCCCAATGCCTCTGCTATTGCACTGGCGTTCCAAAAAAGCCGTGCTGGTATGGCAAGTGCACTACAAGGCTCATTGATGTTTTCAGTTGGTATTTTCGGTGGGTTATTGTTAAACCTATTTCCAGTTAATCCTGTGCTAAAAGTTGGTATTGCGATGTTTGCACTAATGGGGCTTGGTTGTTTCTTGATTTGGCAAATAGATCGTAACTTAGATTTGAATGACGCAGAGTAGTATTATTAAATTCAAATTTTTAAAATGCCCAATATATATATTATAACCCCAGTTCGGGATAAGCCACATTGTAACTCATTGATACTATTTACAATGTTGCTACCTGTCCCTGCTGAGGCATATTTTTGATGGTGGGTTTATAGGGAAACCAGCAATAAGCAATTAAACCTGACAGCAAGTTTGTGATAAACCCCGTCATACTACGATGGCGTGAGTGTTCGATTTGGCACAAGTTTTT
>NZ_JBQSVP010000241.1:0-1770 GCF_052376345.1 Psychrobacter sp. AOP5-GZ1-6
GATTGAGTTATAGTTCTGATTCTAAATCCATATGCTATTTTTTAAGAGAACTATTTACTAATATTATGTAAGGTAACGGTATATCCTACAAACAAAGCAAGCTCTTCATCATAGTATTTTTTTTGGTGCAAAAAATGAATATTGATTACTGAGTTTTTCTTCCAAAATATATAGGGTTTCTCTTGTTCTAGAGTGTATAAGTCAAAAGAATCAGGACTATAAATAGAAAATTTTATTGAATCCAATCCTTCGTCTTTCTTATATAGGCTTGTAGGTATTTCAACAGTGATTTGGCTCTTGTAATCGTCTGCATAGATTGTTTGTCCTAAAACGCTAGAGTATAAGATAATCTGAGAATTATCAGGTGGAGTGATTCCATAAAAATTAATATTAACTTTTTCTGAATTTTCATTAGCAATACTAGCTAGATAGCTAGTATTGTTTAGTTTACTCTCATTTATTAGAAGTGATACGTCTTCAAAGCTTGTTTTTTCGTGATTAAATACATTCATAGATGTAGAGCCCTTATAGAAGATAGCTAAATAAAATATGGGTAAGGCTAAAATGAAAATAATAAATATAATTTTTGATTTCATGTTTTATTCTATTTTTTACGGAATATTTCCATATTAGAAGGTAGTCCAGTAGGCGATTCAGCGGCTGTTGGTAATGCTTGACCACCGGCATTACGCCAAAGTGCGTAGCCATTTGTTCCTTCACCTCGACCACCAGTTAAAAAAAGAATTCCTGTTTCTGCGAGTCCATCATGTTTCAAAGCTTGATAAGTTTGTGATAAGTTTAAAATAGATTTTTGTGGTTCTTCTTCGCGTTTTTCTTGCAGTGATGCTACTATAGACTCTGACTCGCTTCTATTTCTTATAACATTTGCATATGATGTGCGTTTGTAATAAGCATGAACTTCGATATCAAAACGATTTGCTATTTTCTGAGCTAAACTGTCTTCTGGTTTAGCTTCAGACAGAGTGTCATAACTATCTTTTGCACGTAAAAGTATCGAGTCAGAGAGACCGGTCCTACAGGCATATGAATAAAACTTTCCAGACGAAACAAAAGCATTGGAAGGAATGCTTGCTAAGTCAGAAATTGTAAAATTTACTGTTGGGCTAGAATCAAGATTTAATGTTATAACACCATTCAGTCCGTGAGAGAAAAAAGCAACATCTTGAAGCTTGAAAGATTCTCTATTGTTTTTGAGAATGCTCATCAAGCCTTCTTTACTATCAATAGCTTTGAATTCCACCTTATTAGCATTAATTTCATTTTTCAAACCTTCGATTGCAAGTTTTTCTGTACGAGTATATCCTTTATTTATATATGCAATAGTTGCTTTATCACAACTTCTGAATTTTGGACTCCGAACAAAAGGGTAAGATGCAGCTACAAACATCATTTTTAGCCAAAAAAGATCATAATGCATCTCTGAACCAATGAATATGATATTTTCCGTTTTCGGTACTCTTGTACTTACTACCGCTCTATTAGTATTACTCTTTGGACTAGTCGATGACTTTCCAATTAACTCCCAATTATCAGCCATTAGAATTTCACCTCAATTTCTAGATCTTCAATTGCATAACTTTCTAATACTTTTGTTCTGCCTTCATCATCTGTAACACCTGTTTCAATACTTCCATCAGGTTTCGTAATTTTGTAGTGACAGTTCGGTATGGGTTCTTGAGTATCTTCATCAACAACTACGAACCCTTCATCGTATACAATTCTTAAGTTGTTATCTGTTTCTATTACTTT
>NZ_JBQSVP010000242.1:0-1712 GCF_052376345.1 Psychrobacter sp. AOP5-GZ1-6
CCTCATATTTCAAATAAAACTTCTCGCCTTCTATTATCTTTGCCTGTCTAAGAACAATAGCTTTGGCAATACCCCCACCCCCACTCCCCCGATCCACCTTACTCGCCTTATAGCCCACTTTAGCAGGCGTGATAAACGTCACATTACCACCCGATATCTCAATACCACTACCCGCTGCTTTTAGGGTAAGCGTATCAGGGGCAATAATCTCTATACTGTCTCGGCTGTGGATGCATAGTACTTGCTCACTGTCGAGTCGCATCTCGTTCTGATGCGCTTGTATCGTCACATCACCATGAGCGGCGGTATGGGTCTGGGCTTTGTTTGCGTAGTAATGGATGTCCCCTGCTACTAGCTGATTCATCTGCGTTTGGCTGTGATGATGGGTGCTGCCTGTGGCGTGGCTATGTGTGTTTTCAGTACTGGTATGTTGACTGTGTTGTCCTGTGAGCATGGCAAGGTGACGTTGAGAGTCGATAAGCAGATTGGCTTGTTGCCACTGTCCTGCCTCATCTAGTGCACTGTCATTGGTGTCTTTGCTAAATTGACCAAATGGCGTTTGTTGCTCTCCTCCCTTGTTATTGTTTAGGCTACTACTTTGACTGCTGCCATTTATGCCTACTGGTTGATGGGTTTCTGCTAGGCTTTGATAGGCTATTTGATGTTGGTCAGCGGTTTGTAGTTTGCTATGACTGTCATGATTCATGTGAGGGTTTGATGAGGGGTCTGACTGGCTACTACTGATATGAATGCCGGTGCTGCCTTGGATATTGGCAGCCGCTTGGGTCTCGATACTGATGCCTTGGCCACGTGCTTGTCCACGGGTATGGTCGGTGTGCTGGTAGAGATGGCCAATGGTTAGGCTGGACTGATAGCTGCTGCTATAGGCGTTGATCTGCGGACTCTCAGGATGGGCGTCAAACATGAGCTGGTTATAGCCATTGGTGACGCTGTCTTTGGTGGCATCGCCTGTACGACTGCTGTCGATGCTTTGCGTTTTGATACCGTCTATGGGGTAAGCATGGCTTTGATTAATGAACCAAGCTGGACTGGTGGCGTCAAGGGTATCTGAGTCACTGACGATGCTATTGTGCTGAGCATCAGAGTTGCCTTGTCCGTTATGGGTGCTGCCGATGATGATGGGATGGGTGATGTCACCACCGATGAAGTCGATGAGGACATGCTGTCCATGACGCAGAGGATGGGTCTGTCCCATGTGATCGGCGACGAGGTGACTGGCGATGGGTATCCAGTGAGCATCATCCTGACTATTGTCGCTATTATTATCGCTGCCATTACTGTCATCAGATTGCCAGTGATATCTGATATGAGCGCGGTGGTTACGGTCATGGGTGATGGCACTGCTGTCTGTGTCTATGATGCTGGCACTCATGAGTCCTGTCAGACTCGGATGCGGCTCGCCAAGCTCGCTTAACTGCTCTCCATAGGGAATATGGTGATGATGTGGAAACGGTAGGTAGCAGGCGTTAACATAATGGACGTTGTTGTTATTGTTGTTATTATTGTCATCATCATTGTCATGACTAGCATGGTTGGTATTGGGCTGCAAGGTAATAGGATCAAAGGCAACTGCGCCAAGCCAGTCTGCGGGTATATGATTGTTAATCTGCTGATGTATGGAGACAAGACTGATCGGATCGGTCAGATAAGGGTTGCCATCGATATAGTGGCTACTGGGCAAATTCAGATGA
>NZ_JBQSVP010000243.1:0-1689 GCF_052376345.1 Psychrobacter sp. AOP5-GZ1-6
GGCGCGCTCTTTCATTTCAGGGGTATAGTTTCGTGTTTTCATTGTCGTATTCTCTCAGAAAGTTGAGTCTCCGACAATCTCGGGGCGGTTCATAAATGAAGAAAGCGATGAAGTTATATACTCAATACTCAATTCAAATCATAAAGTATTTAATATCGTAATAACAGACTGTAAAACCTTGTCTGATGAATGTCCCAACCAGAAAATATTATATGCTCAGAATGATGCTACTCTCGATACTATTATAGGTGCATTTTGGAATCCTCTTAAAAACCCTGCTCCCCTATATGGAGAATATAATTTTGAGGATCATAGAAGTACAAATCATACTGCGAATCATAGTTTAAATAAGGGAGATGTGATTGGTAGAATTTATTATGCAAGTAGAGTAAAGCAATATTCTTTTATTGAAACTTTAGATTACTGGGCTGAGAGACTAATAGGAGACTTCTACAACAGGGTCACTGGCACAGCTAAATGGAATGATGCTTATATGTATGATAAGAATGCAATATCGTCATTCTTATTATTCCTGGCAATGTATTGTGTCTACTTGATATATATATTTTCAAATTCCACTAAGAAAAAACTAAATAGCAGCATTGAGGACCTAAAGCAAAAAAATATTCAACTATATAGTGAAAGAGAGGTTTTAGAAACGGATCTAGAGAGAATAAACTCTACTATTACTAAGTATAAAGAAAAACTTAGTAATTTAGAAACTGAAGAAGAAAAACTTACTAAGAAAAACGATATTTTACTAGCAAAGTATAATTACATTTTAAATTATACTTTAGCCAATCGATTTCTTATGGAGAGTGAATTTACAGCTCCTATGGGTAATCAAGTACAAAAATTAAAGTTCATCATGGAAGGGTTATTTCAAAGAACATCTATTGATACTAAAGATGCTATACATGATTTATCTAAAGCAGAAGTGCTGAAACAAGAACCAGGTAAAGTTTGGAGTCCTGTTGAAATTGAAAAGTTTAGAGATAACCTAGAACAGTCTATCGACACAATAAATTGGACAATCGAAAATATAAGATCTATTACTAGTTTAAATACTAGTATTTTTGACATTTATGATTGTATAGATAGTTTTATTAGAAAAAGACCACCCGCAGCTAATACAAAAGACATTAAATTAGAACTTATCAGAAGTAGTAACAACCTAGATATTGAAGCCAACTCCGCTCATATTCAAGCAATAGTGAAAAATGCTCTTTATAACTCAATATCTGCTATGAATAACTATAAGAGAATCAATAGAAGAAATCTCAAAGATTTTGAGGCTTTGATTACTATTGAATGTGGACACTATGATGAAAATCATGTTTATCTTCGAATTACAGATAATGGGCCTGGGATGCCGGAGCAGTTCATTGGAAATATCTATGAGTCCTTTGAAAAAGTTGATGAGAATACATCGTCATTAGAAGGAAATGGGAGCTTAATTGTTTCCTCATATTTAGCTATGTATGAAAGTAAAGTTTTAAAACGTAACCCACCTGAAGGTGGTTTTGAAGTAACTTTCGTTTTTAATAGATATATCAATAGGGATAGTAAGAATGTCTAAAATTATTGTAGTCGATGATGAAAAGCAAATAACAGAACAGTTTTCTGAATTTCTTAAAGGTATAGGTCACTCCCCCTATCCTGCTAATACGATTGATGAAGCTTTAGAAA
>NZ_JBQSVP010000244.1:0-1664 GCF_052376345.1 Psychrobacter sp. AOP5-GZ1-6
CTATTTGTATGCCAAGTGAAGAACTAAGACAGTTATTTGATAGTATCGTTAGAGCTAGTCTTTATAAAATTGCAGATAGATATTTTTCTAATGAGACTCTAACTAAACTCCGTGACACTCTACTCCCCAAACTTATGTCAGGCGAGCTACGTATTCCTGATGCTGAGAAGTTGGTGGAGAATATCTAATGAAATTCACCGAAGCCAAACTTGAACAAGCCATTGTTGAATTACTCGCCATTGAAGGCTATCCACACACGCCAGGTGACGTAGTTGATAGCCAGCTTGGACGTGCCGTAGATGAAGTGTTAATCGAGTCTGACTTACGTGAATTTCTCGCCAGCCGATATCAAGATCAACACATTACTGATTATGAGATTGGCTTAATCATTCATCGTATTAAGACCCTACCAGCTTCTGATTTGTACGACAGTAACAAAGCCATTATGAAGGATGTGTCTAATGGCTTTTTGCTTAAGCGTGAAGACCACACCCAAAAAGATTTGTTCATTCAACTGATAGATTACGATGATATCAGCAATAACACTTTGCGAGTGGTTACTCAGCTAAACATTCAAGGTTATGAGCTACGTATTCCAGATGCCATCTTATACATCAATGGCTTACCACTGGTGGTGTTTGAATTTAAGAGTGCCATACGTGAGGAAGCTCCGCTATACGATGCCTATGTGCAACTCACGACTCGCTATACTCGTGATATACCAGAGCTACTCAAATACAATGCCATCTGCGTAATTAGTGATGGGGCCAATACTAAAATGGGCTCACAGTTTGCGCCTTATGAGTTCTTCTACTCTTGGCGCAAAGTCACCGGTGATGAAAAGCTTGAAGTAGATGGTATCAGTGCGCTTAAAACCATGATATACGGCCTATTTGATCAACAGCGTCTGTTTAACGTCCTACGCAACTTTATCTACATTCCCGACACCTCCACCAAAAAAGAGAAAATCATCTGCCGCTATCCGCAGTACTATGCGGCAACCAAGCTATTTCATAATGTGAAAAAGCACATCAAGCAGTTTGACTCGGCTGGCAAGCTTGTCGCTGGTGACGGTAAAGGCGGTACCTACTTTGGGGCAACAGGCTGTGGTAAGAGCTTTACCATGCTGTTTTTAACTCGCTTGCTGATGCGTGATGTTGATTTGGGCAGCCCAACCATTATCTTAATTACCGACCGTACTGACCTAGACGATCAGCTATCTGGGCAATTTACCAACGCCAAGACCTATATCGGTGATGAAAACATCATTAGTGTTGAGAGCCGAGCAGAGCTTAGAGAGCGCCTGTCAGGTATTAAAAGTGGTGGTGTTTATCTGACCACCATTCATAAATTTACTGAGGACACAGAGCTACTGACCGAGCGTACCAATGTCATTGTCTTATCTGATGAGGCACACCGCAGCCAGCTCAACCTTGAGCAGAAGATTACCGTGACAGAAGACGGTGTGAAGAAGACTTACGGCTTTGCTAAATACCTGCATGACTCACTGCCTAATGCGACCTACGTTGGCTTTACAGGGACACCAGTCGATGCCACGCTCGATGTGTTTGGGCCCATTGTCGATAGCTACACCATGACGGAATCTGTGCATGATGAGATTACCGTACCTATCGTCTATGAAGGGCGGGCGGCTAAGGTATTGC
>NZ_JBQSVP010000245.1:0-1659 GCF_052376345.1 Psychrobacter sp. AOP5-GZ1-6
TCGGAGTTTTTCAAGGTAGTTGTCACCATCAAGCCGAATTAAGCGGCCTGTAATCTCGTTTGGTGTTGTTCTTTTACAGGGTTTAGGGTTGTCGGACCCACAGGCTTACAGTTTCTCACCTCTTGAGTTCCCCAACGTATCGGGTTTTTATCTTTAGCGGCCTCCATCGTTAGCAGACGCTTCGCCAGTATTTCCTTATCCTCACCCGTATGGCGCTGATGGGGCGTCACAAAGTTAAGCTGGCTGTGCTTGTGCTCGCCATTGTACCAGCGCGTGAAAGTCAGTACCCAGTCACGAGCCGCCTCTAAGCTTTTAAAGCCATCGGTCGGCCAATTAGGGCGATACTTGCAAGTCTTAAACAAAGACTCTGCAAACGGATTATCGTTACTCACACGCGGTCTGCTGTATGACGTCACAACGCCTAACTCATACGCTTTCATGCGCATGGTTTGAGCTTTCATCGGTGCCCCATTGTCTGAGTGTAATACCACGCCCGTATGTAGTGCATTTTCACTGATTAGGGTACGCTCAAGCAGCTTAGCTGCTAATACCCCTGACTCGTGGTCATACACCTCTTGACCGACAATCTTACGGCTATAGACATCCTCTATCATATACAGATAATAAAACTGCCCACGAACTGGACTTGGCAGATAGGTGATGTCCCAGCAGAACACCTGACCTGGGCCTGTGGCGGTAAAGGTTTGTGGTGCCTTGGATACGCGAGGAGCCAAAGCTCGACCACGATGGTTGAGTTGATTGTACTGCTTTAGCACGCGATAGAAGGTGGACTCACAGCCATAGTACACCCCCTCATCTAGCAGGGTCGGTACGATCTGGGTGGGCGGTAGACTGGCAAAGCGCGGCTGGTTGCAGACGGCTATAATCGCAGCTTGCTCAGTCGGTGTCAGTTTATTCCTCGGGGCTTGGCGCACGGCATCACACCGTTTGTCACCACTCACTTGACCCGCTTTATACCAGCGCCGATAGGTACGCACGCTGATACCAACTTCAATACAGGCCAAGGTTAATCTGGCCCCTGATCCATTGGCCTCTTGTATCCAATCTATGTACTGTGTGCGCTTAGGGAGCAAGGTTAGTCGTCCTCGTGCTCCTCCCAAAACGCTTCCAACTTTTTTCTGAGCACCAGCAAAGCGGCAGTTTCAGCTAAGGCCTTCTCCTTTCTAGCAAGCTCTCGGGTGAGCTGTTTGATCTGTTTGCGATCCGCTTGCTGCTGACGCTTGTCTTTTAGGCTTTGTGGTTTGCTATGACTGAAGCCTTGTAGGGCATTAGCACGCCAAGCTTTGATTTGTTCAACATACAAACCTTTGCTACGGCAGTATTCGCTAAGCTCACTCTCACTTAAGGCGGCAGTCTCGATGACGGTGGCAAGTTTGGTCTCACTGGTCCAGTCATCGGGGGTTTTGTTGTGTCCAGGCATGGGATGACCTTGTTGTCGAGCCTCGTTGCGCCAATTATACAGGGTCTGTAATCCGATGCCTTCACTTCTTGAAACTTCGGCTACGCTCATGTTGCTTGGGGGTTGTAGTTTGCTGAGTATGGCTTGTTTACGCTCTTCACTATAACGTGGCATGATGTGTCCTTGATGCCCCCATTTGGATTATTCTTTAGGGGTGACAACTATCCTGCCATAGGGGG
>NZ_JBQSVP010000246.1:0-1627 GCF_052376345.1 Psychrobacter sp. AOP5-GZ1-6
CGATAGTAAGAAAAAACCTATACCATGTAAAGTATGCACACGTAAACACCAGGACACTGTGCATTCGTTTATTATGGTTTCCTGCTTTATATCGTTGTGTTAACGAATCCTTAGATTTTAAGTAGTACGCGATTTTGTCTTTACCATACCAAAGCTGGCAACCAGCAAGGCTAAAACTTGTACGAACACTAGTAGTCCAACCGTCAACGTCCATTGTCCACGTGCATAAACCATACCGCAAAGCCAAGCACCTAGAGTCCCGCCTGTATAATAACCTAGATAATACAGACCAGACGCCAATGACCGACCTTTTTTAACATTGACTGCGATATAGCTGATGGTCGCCGCTTGGGTAACAAATACACCAGAAGACATAATAGCCAGCCCTACTATCACGCCCCATAATGGCGTTACTAACGTGATCAACACACCAATCATAGAGATAAAGATCGCCACTCTAACGGTACGTGCTGAGCCAAATCGACGTAACATCGTGGTTGATAAAGGGGTAATAATGACCCCTATCAAATAAACTGCAAAAATATTGGCCAGTGCACCTGTACTCAGCTCATAAGGCGTATTGGCCAGATGTAAGTTAATGAAGGTAAAACAGCCCACTAGCGAGAATAATACACAGGCCCCAAGCAAACAGGCGGTCACGACATAACGGTTGGTTAAATGTTCTCCAAGCGTCTGTATCGCTGCTCGAAAGTTGGGGTTGGCCACGAATTGCTGTGATGACGGTAGCATTTTCCATACCCACATCGCGCCAACAAGCGTCATCGCTGCCATCACATAATAGCCAGCACGCCAGCCAATGAGCTCGTGTAAATGTCCGAGTAAAAACCGCCCGAGAAAACCACCCAATACGCAACCCGACACATAAAATGACATCAAATCCGTCACTACTCGTCCTTCGAACTCCTCACCGATATATGCAATCGTCACGACCGTAATACCTGGCACAGATAACCCCTGCATAAAGCGCCATAGACCTAGCCAACCAATACTTGGACTCTGCGCGATTAGCGCTGTGGGTATCGCCAAAAATAATAACGCCCCAACGATAAATGGCTTGCGCCCCACTGCATCAGAAAGCATACCAAGAAACGGAGACATAATAGCAATTGCCATTATCGTCGCACCAACAACCATACCTACTTGTACTTCGGTCGCTGAAAAATCCACCATTAGGACTGGTAGCACTGCTTGGATAGAGTACACCTGCAAAAAAGCAAACATACCAATCAAACCAATCGTGAGCTTTAGTATCCACGATGGCGAATTGGTTGAAAGGTTTCGTGATGAGGCGTTATTTTTATTCTGACTAACAGTATTGTTCACAAGGATGCTGACTATATTGAGCGCCACTGAACTGGCGTGAGTGGTAGAAGTAAAACGAGCGTCAACAATGATAATTGCTTTATGTTTGTAACGACAAGCACATTATGGTATCACAGCCCATCACATATATTGATATCAAAAATTATGACATAAAAAAAGTCATTAATAATAACCATAACCAAAGTCTTACCTTTGTAACAGACTTTGAGTAGGCAAATTGCCATAATCATAAAGTGCTATATAAAATAGCTGTACAACAATAATCTTATAAATCTAATTATTA
>NZ_JBQSVP010000247.1:0-1617 GCF_052376345.1 Psychrobacter sp. AOP5-GZ1-6
TGTTGATATAACTTATTGATAAATGATATAATGACTCTACAGGCTTTGATTTATAAGGGTTTAACCATGTCAACCGCCACAAAAAACATCGACATTCTCAAACAGTTATTCAACAACCTTTCTGAGAAAGAAAAACAGCTCTTTCTTGGTGATATTTCAGGTCAAAATTCTCTTGAAAAAGTTATTGCAGCTAAAGAGGTATCAAAATGCCCTCATTGCGACTCTACCCATTTCGTCAAAAATGGCACTAAATGCAACAACCAACGCTACTTGTGCCGTGACTGCAAAAAATCATTTGTTGAGCAAACAGGCACTATATTATACAACTCGCAAAAAGGCATTGAGGTTTGGGAAAAGTATATCCACTGTATGATTGAGAAGTACCCCTTACGCAAATGCGCCAAAATATGTGATATCAATTTGGCTACCGCCTTTGCATGGCGACACAAGATACTTGATGCGCTACAAAATATGATGACTGACGTTGAGCTTGATGGTGTCGTGCAAGCTGACGAAACATTTACCGCAATATCATATAAGGGTAATCACAAGTCTTTTAAATTGCCACGTATAGCCTATAAGCGAGGAACTAAGGCGAGTAAGCGTGGCTTATCAACAGAAAAGGTTTGCGTTCCTTGTGCCGTCAACTTAGATGGTCTATCCGTTGCTAAGATATCAAACCTAGGCAAACCATCATTAAAAGACTTGCAGAAAGTATTAGATGGCAATATCTCAAAAAACTCAGTATTTGTTACTGACTCGCTGCGTCCTTATCAAAAACTATCACTGGATATGGAGCTAAATCACATCCGTATTGCTACTAAGAAACGCAGTAATGGCTTATTCAATATCCAAATGGTCAATAACTACCACAGTAGGCTTAAAGACCTGATAACGCACCGCTTTAAGGGTGTGGCTACTAAGTATTTGAACAACTACCTTGTGTATCATAACTTTGTTAATTTTGCTAAAGGGTCATCAGAGAGTAAAGAGTCCGTACTGCTAGATTTTATTCGTAACACGCTATGCACAAGCAAGACTGCTGATTTGTCTAGTCGTCCTGCTGTACCTGTCTAACCATTAAGGCTGTTGGGCTGTACTCTATCTTTTTATTTAGATAAAGCTAGTTAAGCTACTTCGGCATGGCAGACCTCACCATCCTTTAGTCGTCTAGCATATACTTTTTCCATTAGGTTAAAAATATCGTCCATACTTAGTTCTTTAACTTTAATTGCGCTCCCACGCTCCCATCCATCAGCGTCATGGTATGCGTAGGTCATGCAGTCAAGGTCTTTGATATCAGTACGTTTGACCGCTTGGGAACTAGCAGTTGGAGCGTGTAGGTTTATGTATATCTCAATCTCATCAGCATACTTACTATCGCTTAGATTGAATATCAATATCAATACACTTCTATCAGCAATAGCGTAGTATAAATTGCAATAGAAATTCTCTATGGCTTGTAGTACATTATGTAGAAATTCATCTTTGTCTACTAATTCGGGGTTAGTGATATCTACTACCATATACTTAATTCCTTTTGTTTGCTTAAATCAAAACTACTATAACACCATTATTCTATCATTAAATTAATCAACACATTATTAAAACACAGCC
>NZ_JBQSVP010000248.1:0-1583 GCF_052376345.1 Psychrobacter sp. AOP5-GZ1-6
AGTAAAATCAATACTATAGTCAAACCCATATAAATCTGCTACATCGTCATCCTCGCTGACCATATTAATGTATAGCTTGCACTCGGTTTCCTTGTATCGGAATTATTTGAACCCAACTATATCTTATTAACAACTGTATTTAATGAAATAAACGATGACATATTCGATAGACCTTCGCAAACAAGTACTCTCTAGCATCGCTTATGGCATGACGATCCAAGAAACTTCCCTGCTTTATGAACTTAGTACTAGCACCATTCACAGTTGGCAGTAGAGTTTAGTCCCTAAAATGACGAAAAATAAAGTACTAGCTAAAATAGCTGATGACGCATTAATTAAAAACTTAGATTAACACACCAAGTGCAACGCTAAATTATATTATAGAACACCTGATTGGGCGTTTTAAACCCTAAGCGTTTTCTTGGTCTGTTGTTTAGTTTATTCTCAATGTCCTGTATCTCATTATCAGAGACTTGTCTAAAGTCACAACCCTTAGGCAAGAACTCTCTGATTAATCCGTTGGTATTCTCGTTGGTTCCTCGCTGCCATGACGCATAAGCATCGGCAAAGAAGAAAGCGCTAAAGAGCTTTTGTTTCACCTTCTTATGCTGAGCAAACTCTTTACCATTATCAGAGGTAATGGTCTTAACCTGCAACCTCACTGGCTTTAGGATACCTATCATTGCCTCTGATACTTGCTGTGCCGTTTTATGACCCACACGCTTCATTTTAAGCAGTCCTGTTTTACGTTCAACGAGCGTTACAATCGCTTGCTTGTGATGCTGACCGATAACGGTATCCGCTTCCCAGTCACCAATACGTGATCGTTCTTCCACAATACAAGGGCGCTCATGAATCGAGACTCTGTCGTTGATACGGCCTCGGGTCTCAGCGGTTAGTCGCTTACGGTAAGGTTTGGCTTTGCGTCTGAGACACTGCCATAACCTGCCGCCTTGTCTCTTGTCCCTCCAGATATAGCGATAGATGCTCATGTGACTAATACCACCATGAACGCCGGCTATTTGTTCAGGACTCCAGCTGTCTTTTAGCTTATCTGTGACCCAATCCCATACGTCAGCGATGATGCTGGGCGCATTGTTTGACCGTCTGTCACAAGCCTTGTTATTAGCATTCTTTGCTCGGTAACCGCGCAGGCCTTTATTACGCCTAAGCTCTCTTGATATGGTGCTGGGACTTCTGTTTAACGCCCTCGCTATAAATTTAATACTATGTTTTGCCCCTTTAAGGGCATAAATCTGGTATCGTTCACCTAGGCTTAGATGTGTATAGTTCATGGTTGCAATCTCACTTTGGTCGGTGGATAAAAACTTTGATGCTAGCGCATCTAGGTCTTTTTTTCACCTCACATTTGGTATTGCACTTCATGTGTTAATCTAAGAAATGTAAAAAGATATCTAAACGGTTATAACTATGAAGGAGCTCGTTGCTTGAACTGTAGTAAAACGGGCATCCTTACTTACTACTCTAAAGCGCCTTGGTATCAGTCAAAAAAACGATCTTGGAACATACAAAATAGTGATATACAGATGCCAGCGCTCAAAAAAACATAATGCCGTTGCGCA
>NZ_JBQSVP010000249.1:0-1574 GCF_052376345.1 Psychrobacter sp. AOP5-GZ1-6
ATATCAGCAAGTTGTTTGACCCTTCTTAAATTTTTACCTAGACCCCAATAATTGTAAACTGTTTCAAAAATAGGTTCTTTACCTGTCAAGTTTTTATACGTGGAGGGCATGATTTGAATAAGTCCTGTACCACCAGAGTTTCTTTTATTAGGGGTACCTGTCTCAAATTTCTCTCCACTTTCCCAAGAAAATATAGCCATCAAATTATTTGCTGTTTTCAAATAATTATTTGGCCATAGGTTTTGGCATATCTCAATCACTTTTAGCCTTTCATCGCAATTAAACTTTTTACCCCAAATCAAATCATGTGCTTTACAAATACAGGAACCATTGGTAGTAGTGATATCCTTTGGCGTACCATCAGAGCTATTACTCGGTTTAGTTGTCACGTTTACAGGTATATCTGGCTTGCTTGGTTGAGAAGAACTACTCGTAGATGAACTAGTAGCGCCGCCTGTAAGAATTTTTAGTTTATCACCAGGGTGAATAATATCAGTAATTTTTAAGCCATTAGCACGAGCTAAATCATTAGTATTGACACCATGCTTACGTGCAATACCGCTCAAAGTATCGCCATTTTTCACGGTATAACTACCTGATGTAGATGAAGAGCTAATACCTGAATTAGTACTAGCCGCAGGCGCCCCTCCAGAAGGCTTATCATTTTCCCCACCACTCATAGCTTCATTTAAGTCCTCCAGCTCTCCTTTTGCTTTGTCACCTAACGCGCCTAAACCATTACCTATAGTCTCAAAAGCCCCACCAATAGCGCCGGCCGTGCCTTTCACTATATCAGCTGCAGCATCCATCGCACCATCGAAAAACCCATTTTCTTCTTTATCAGAGGAGGATGGTTTTGACGTGGATATAGGAGTGGGGGTGGATGAGGGCTTCGGTGTCGTGTGAGTCTGTGCTGAACCATCACTACGTAGCTTGATCGTTTGGTCCGCTTGTAATGTTGTTGGATCCGTTATCCCGTTCATACGTTGAAGCTGTTCTACAGATACGCCGCTTCTTTGTGAGATACTAGATAAGGTATCACCTTTTTTAACTTTATAGTGAGTCTGCGAGGTTAACGAGTCAGGTCTATCATTCGTTTTACCCGTCAAACTGCTACCTTTGGGTGGCACTTTGATAACTTGACCTGGAACTATCTTATTAGGGTCTTTAATAGTCGATTTATTAAGCTGCGCTAGTATCTGCCATGTGGTGTCATACATTTTAGCAATCGTATACAGATCTTGACCCTTCTTGATTTCGTACTCATCTTTATTTGACTCAACTTTATGGGTGCTTCTTTTGTAAGAGTTTTGAATTTGATGAAGTGCTTTAAGCTTCGCTACTTGAATATAAAAAGGCGCTTTTATTGTATACGTACCTTTCCTATCTGGTACTTTGATTAATTTTTTAATTACGATCATTTTTTTAGTTAAAGGGTGACGTATATGAACGACTAATATCGTGCCAGGTGGTCGACTGATCGGTGTGCCAAGTCCTTGAGCGTTAGTGGTGTTAGCACTAATCAACTTCCCTAGCTCTCTAACTTCATGATATAAGTTGGGAAAAGGTTGGTT
>NZ_JBQSVP010000250.1:0-1573 GCF_052376345.1 Psychrobacter sp. AOP5-GZ1-6
CCCTTATGAGCATCTTCAATCAACTGCATAAGCTTGGGTCGCACCAAGGTAGCGCCTGATTCGTTTTCGACATAGAAGGCAGCAATCTTGTGGCCATAATCGTTGGCAAATACTATGAGTTCGCTTTTGGCACGCTTAGCATCTTGTTCTTTGGTAGACGCTCTAAGATAAGCTCTGATAAACATAAACACCTAAAATAGTCTGTTATAAGTGGTTCCATTATACCAGTCTGTTATAAGTGGTCTGTTAATAGGTTTGAAGGGTGAAATAAGTGGTTCCCTTGGGGTATAGCTTTTGAAACCATTCTTCTTTATATTGTCACTTAGACAGGCTGGGCATTTGATGTATAGTGTCATTTGCATTTCACTATTTATCAATTTCTCAGCCTGTTTTTTCCAGCCTACTTTTTGAACCACCACCCGGATATAAATGTAGCTATGAATAAAACAACTTTTAAAATATCGAAGATGGACTGCCCTTCGGAGGAAAACCTAATCCGAATGAAATTAGAGGGCCACTCGAATATTGAACATCTTGAGTTCGACATTCCTAACCGTCAATTAACTGTGTTTCATCATGACAATATAGAAGGGATAGAGACTGCTATTCATGACCTAAAATTAGGAGACACCCTACTCTCGACCGAAACCATTGACCCCTCTGATCCCAACAATAATTTTAAAATTGATGCTGACTCTAGTCACAAAAAAAATGCTGAGCAAAGAAAGCTACTATGGATAGTGCTGGTCATTAACTTTGCTTTCTTTATTATTGAAATGAGCACGGGACTGATTTCTCGTTCGATGGGGTTGGTCGCCGACAGCTTAGATATGTTAGCAGATAGCTTCGTGTACGGAATTAGCTTATTTGCGGTCGGTGGAACGGTCATTAAGAAAAAACGGATTGCTAGAATTGCCGGATATTTTCAAATTACGCTAGCGATTCTTGGTTTTTTAGAAGTACTAAGACGTTTCTTTGGCAATGAGCAGTTACCTGACTTTTCTACCATGATAGTCATATCGATTCTTGCGCTAATTGCAAACTCGATTTGCCTCTATTTACTACAAAAATCGAAAAGCAAAGAAGAAGCCCATATGCAAGCCAGTATGATTTTCACTTCAAACGATGTGATTATCAATTTAGGGGTAATTGTTGCAGGGATTTTGGTTAATTGGTTACACTCTAGTACGCCTGATTTGATTATTGGTAGCATCGTATTTGCTTTAGTTATTCAGGGCGCCTTTAGAATATTGAAGTTGAGTAAGTAGCCAAGCCTAATAACTGAAGCAAATAGCTCAAGTAAGTAGCTTAATTAAACCGCTAAGTGTAAAGTAACTGGGTTTGAAGCAAATAAACATCATAAGGATATGAGACCTCAAGCAATGATTGAACAAACTTTAAATCTAGTCACCACCAAAGACCATCAGCAAGTTGCCGTTTGGCGAATAATAGATGATGAAGTCTTTGATAAGAATCTGGTGGGAGACCATCCCGAATTCTGTGTAACTGCCGTTTAGATTAAATGCTTGCTGATACGGTCATCAAACATAATCATAAAGCGATTTAAAGCAGA
>NZ_JBQSVP010000251.1:0-1554 GCF_052376345.1 Psychrobacter sp. AOP5-GZ1-6
TTAGCGAATGTGTATCACCTTTTTTTAATGAGGACACGCTTCAATATTCTGACAGCTCTTACTTAAACAAAATAGGGCGTAACCATAAAACATAGACAAAAAAAGCCAGCAACCTAAGGTTGCTGGCTTTTTATAGACTGAGTCTAACTATATAGAAGATTACTCTTCAGAATAGTCTTCGTCAGCAGCTTCTTCGTCAGCAGAATCTTCGTTGTTACCATCTTCAGAAAGAATGGTAACCAAGATGCTAGCAGTAACGTCATGGTGTAGCTGAATATCAACATTGTATTCGCCAACTTGACGTAAAGTGCCTCCAGGAAGCTTGATTTCAGCACGATCTACTTCTAGACCTGAGTTAGTCAATGCTTCGGCGATATCGCGAGTACCGATAGAGCCGAATAGCTTGCCTTCGTCACCTGATTTAGCACGCATGATGACATTAACATCAGTTAAAGCATCAGCACGCTCTTGAGCACTAGCGATTTCTTTTGCTTCTTCAGCTTCAAGCTCAGCACGACGTGCTTCGAACTTTTCAATGTTAGCTTTAGTAGCAGGTAGTGCTTTACCCAAAGGGATAAGAAAGTTACGTCCGTAACCTGGTTTTACATCGACAGTTTCACCGAGTTTACCAAGGTTGACGATACGCTGTAACAAAATAATTTGCATGAGTCATTCCTAGTTAATTAACGGTTAACCCTGATGGTTATCAGTGTATGGAAGTAGCGATAAGTAACGAGCTTGCTTGATAGCAGTAGCTAGTTGACGCTGATATTTAGTAGATGTACCGGTAATGCGGCTTGGTACGATTTTACCATTATCACTGATGTACTGTTTTAGCAATTCAACATCTTTATAGTCGATGTGAGTGATGCCTTCAGCAGTGAAACGGCAGAATTTGCGACGGCGATAGAAACGTGCCATGAGTATTCTCCTTTAATTAGTCTTCACTGTTGTCGTTGTCGTCGCTATCGTTTTCACGATTGTCTGGACGACGAGTAGTTGCTTTGCGTGCGCGTTTTTCATCGGCATTCTTGGCTAACTGCGACTCTTCAGTGACAGCTTCGTCACGGCGCATAACTAGACTACGAATGATCGCGTCGTTATAGCGGAATAATTCTTCAAGTTCAGCCAAAGTTTCACCGTCAGTTTCAATATTGAAAAGAACGTAGTGAGCTTTGTGAATCTTGTTGATTGGATATGCCAATTGACGGCGGCCCCAATCTTCTAAACGATGGATAACACCGTTGTTGTCTTGAACTAACTTGATGTAGCGCTCAACCATGCCGACCACTTGGTCGCTTTGGTCTGGGTGTACAAGTAACACCAGTTCGTAATGTCGCATTATGACTCCTTACGGATTAGTAGCTATTAACCCTATGTTAATAGCAAGGAGATTTATAAGGTAAGCCCAATTCTGACCAGTTTTTATAAAAAACAATCTAGAATAAGCTTAGGATATAAAGCGCCGTATTATAGCAGTACTCAATCATTAACACAAAGGTTAATCGCTGAGATACTGCTAATAAACTATAAATTTCATAAATTGCTTTCTAA
>NZ_JBQSVP010000252.1:0-1541 GCF_052376345.1 Psychrobacter sp. AOP5-GZ1-6
GTTGCGAAGCTCTCGTTGGTGAGTTAATGGTGCATAAAAACAATATTACTTACAAAGCAGATTTAGTCTTTGTAGATGTAACTTCTTCATCAGGACAAAATATTAAAAAATCGAATGATTTTCAAAATTATTTAAAATTAAAGTCTTTTAATCAAGCTTTAATAAGAGCGGAACCAGTAGCAGAAACAAAGCTCGACTTAAATAAACTATCAAAAAATAAAAATAATAAAAGAGTTCTTAAATTTTTATTAAATATTAAAGCCGGTGTTCCTAAGGTACCAAATGCTAGCAAGTTAACATCTGAGCAACGCGAAAAGGCAGAGTCTGCAGCTCGCTCAAAATTTATGAATATGATTAAAGAAGAGCTTTCAGCAATTTTCATAAATCATGGCGACCAAGCTCCTATTGGTTTGACTGGTCGCAAAATCAAGTTAAACGACCCTTATAATCTTAGAACTTTTATTTTTTATTTAGATTTTAATATCAGTCGAATTAATGGGTTTGCCCCTGGAGACAAATTATCAAGCGGTAAGTTTAGGTGGGGGAACATTGTTATAATCTTCGCACAAGCAGCTACCAATAACGATACACTTGTTCATGAAATAGGTCATAGTTTAACGCTACGCCATGTATTTGATTCCAAGGCTCCATATACCTTTCATCAAGGTTTCAGTGATAAAGTAATGGACTATACTTGGCAAGCCATTAGTAAAAGAGCAAATAGCAATAAGCGTATGTCATTTACTAGATATCAATGGTATAAAATGCAAAAAGATACAAGTATTTATAGAATATAAAGGAAGAATTATGAAATTATTAAGATTTTCTATTATTACCTTATTATCAAGTTTTTCATTAATAGCTTGTGATAATAAGTTAACTGAACTCAAAGACATAGAGCAAAATCAAAGTACTGACAACCCCGTCTCAAATACAGATAACGGATTAACCAGTCAACAGTATCCAGCAATAGATGGAGATATAGATGAAATAGAAAATGATTTTTCAGTTGATTTGGAACCAAGAGTAACAAGTACGCCGGCAAAGCAATCCCAGACACGCTTTTCTTTGCCACAATTAAATACAGAGAAGTTAAAGACCTCATTCTATGATGATATGCAAGTTGAAAAAATTGAGGGAGAAAATATAAATGAAGACCTTAATAGTTTTTATGGTTTAGTTCAATATTCCGATGATACTTTTATTCATTATTCTTTTGAGAAAGAAAAGGATCAATATTTTGGCAAACTATTTTACGTAGCAGTACCTCAAAAACCTACTGAAGCTTTTAGTAATTTTCAGAAAAACATTATCTATAAGATGATAGATGTAAGTGGTGCAGATAATCCTCCTCAGTTCTTCCAAGAATTGTTAGATAGTCCAAAGATTACAAAGTATACAGAATGTGTTGTGCAGCAGAAACAATCTAAATACGTTATGGTAGAGATGACCTTTTGCGAAGATGATGACAGAACTGATATATCTTTATATAATCCTAAGTCTTAGAACAAGATCCCATCATTCCAAACTATCCAAGCAGT
>NZ_JBQSVP010000253.1:0-1522 GCF_052376345.1 Psychrobacter sp. AOP5-GZ1-6
CCACTTTCGCAAAGCTCAAGTGGGGGATTCTAAAAGCAAATGCTCTTAGGCGACCTTCTCACGAGGGTCACTTGTTTTCTGTTTCAACGGGCGACCTTTACTGCATCCTCCCTCCGCAGACAATACGGCATGTCCTGCCGCTAATATATTACGAGCCGCATTAAAATCAGCGTTCGCAACATACCTGCATTTGACGCACTCGAATTTAGACTGAGTTTGTCTGTTTTCCTTAGCGATATGCTGGCACCTAGAGCAAGTTTGGCTAGTGTATCGTGGATTTACTTTAATCAGTAAGCCGCCGCGCCATTGCTGCTTGTACTCAAGCATATTGACCATCATGCCCCAACCTTGATCTAAGATTGATTTATTCAATCCTGACTTGGCTTTGACATTACGACCTTTATTCTCCACCGTACCACTGGCTGATTTCGACATATTGGCGACTTTTAAATCCTCACAAGCAATCATGGCGTGGTTTTTGCTGATACTGGTGGTGGTTTTATGCAAGTAGTCATGGCGAATGTTAGCGATATGATGGTGTAGCTTTTGAATCTTGCGGTTCTGCTTTTTCCAGTTTTGGCTAAACAGAACCTTCCTGCTTAATTGACGCTGTAATTTAGCCAGTTTTACTTGATTGGCTTTAAAGCTGTTCTTAGGTTTGATGTACTGACCGTCTGAGGTGGTGAGTAGTTTGCTGATACCCATATCTAAGCCAATGGCGCTTTTAGAGGAGTGGCGAGGGTTCTCAGCCAGTTCGCGCTCTGTGCCAAACGACACGTACCAGTGCCCCGATTTCTTGCCGATGGTGACATTTTTAATTGTACCAATAATGTCTTGCGACTTCCTAAACTTCACCAGGCCAATGCCATTAGGCAGTTTTACTCGGTTGCCCTCAACACGGCAGTATTTATCAAACTGAACCAAGCGAATTGAGTCGCGCCCATCTGATTTGCGCTTAAATCTTGGCATCAACGGGCGTAGCTGGATTTCTGTGCCGTCAGCCAGTTTAAAGAACTTGGGTTTGCGAGGTTTCTTTTTATTTTCTTTTAATCTGGCATGTACTTTAGGATCAAAGAAACGCGACCAAGCCGATGCCAGATCACGTACTTTTTGTTGTAAAGACACCGCGTTTGAGCTGCTTTTTAAGAATGCAAAATCAGGGTTGCTCTTTAGACCCATGATTTTATTAACAAGGTTGGTGGCATTGATAAACTCATCTTTAGCAAACATTTCAAATGAGATCGCTAGCATTTGATTCCAAACAAAACGTGCAGAGCCGACAAGATTATTTAAAACAATCTCCTGCTCCGTATTAGGCTCAAGCCTAAATTTATACGCTTTGTTGATTTTCATAAATGCCTTCTTTATTAATGAGTGTGCATTTAGTAATATACTTATAATACTAGCACTTAAGAGTTTTTATTACAATGAGTGAGATATACAAAAACCGTCATGCCGCCTTTAACCTCCACGTTCATTTGGTTTTTATTACCAAGTACCGAAAAAAGGTCTTAGGTGAGCT
>NZ_JBQSVP010000254.1:0-1520 GCF_052376345.1 Psychrobacter sp. AOP5-GZ1-6
ACACCATAAAAAAGGGTTGTAGAGGAACTGTATAGTCTCGGGCTACACAATTCCTCTACAACCCTTAATGTTATAAAACCAACCATCATTTAGATGAATTAGTCTGGCATATCAGCCAACTGCTGCAAAATGCTCTTATAGTTCTCAATACCTTGAGCACCGCTGATTAGGTGACGCTCATTAAGAACCATAGAAGGCACACTTTGAATGCCTTGTTGCTGCCAGTGTTGTTTTTCTTTTTCTACTGCTGCAGCAAACCGCTGGTCTGCTAAGACCGCTAATGCTTCGTCACGATCCAATCCAACCTCTGCCGCAACATCGGAAAGCACATTATGATCTGATATATTTTTATTATCGACGAAGTGTGCGACGAACAATGCTTGCTTTAGGTCATGCATACGCCCTTGTTGACTGGCCCAATGTAGCAGCTGATGCGTATTAAAAGTATTGTAAGTACGAAAGTCATCGGTAAACTGAAAATGAAATCCAGCTTCTGAACCTACTTCCGCCATTCTAGCTCGGTTCTCTTGAATGTTCTCAGCAGTGGTACCGTACTTCTCCATGATATGCTCACGATAGTTTCGTCCTTCGTGCGGCGTATTAGGATTTAACTCAAATGGATGCCAGTGAATCTCGTGCGGAGTGTTGGTTTGTTTTAATGCCTCGGCTAGTTGACTATAGCCAATAGCACACCAAGGGCAGACCACATCTGACACGATATCTATTCGTAATGGCTTTTTTGAATCACTCATAGTGGCTCCTTATTTTATACTTATACACATTGTATTTATATATATTGTCGTCTTATACATATTGTATAAAGAGCCGTTCTAAATCGAATAATCTAATTGATGATACGACCCAAAACAGCCCTTCATGTTTTACACAACGTATATTTTATACAGTTGGACAGCTTTAATCAGTTAACTTTAATTAGTCAGCTTTGTGCCATTCAAAACTTTGGAAAGGCTTGTCAATTGGTGTATTGGCCAAATGGTTTGTGTAGTTACTCATTACTTTTTGTGCAGCAGCAAGTATGACTTCTAATACTTGACGTTTGGTAAAACCTGCATTCAAGAATGATTGTACGGCATCATCATTCACGTTACCACGGTCACGAATGACAGACAGGGTAAAGTCACGTAATGCTTCTAGTTTGGCTGTTGGTAGTGGTGTCTCATTACGTAATGCTTCAGTAATTGCGTCATCTACTTTCATGCTTTTTGCGATACCTGTATGTGCAGGGACGCAATAATGGCACTCATGTTCTACGTTGATGGTTTGCCATACAACAGTGGTTTCTTCATTATCAAAACTGCTATCTAAAAACAGTTGATGTAGCTGTTGGTAACCTTCGAGTAAGCCAGGCGCTTCAGCCATCACTGCATGTAGGTTTGGAATCATACCAAAGGCATTGATAGAGTTGTCTAGTAATGCTTGGCTTGCTTCTGGTGCGCTTTCTTTATTATGTAAAGTAAAATCAGTCATATTAAAACCTTTTAATCATTATTAATAAATTG
>NZ_JBQSVP010000255.1:0-1505 GCF_052376345.1 Psychrobacter sp. AOP5-GZ1-6
TCATGATAGCCATTGTTATAATAAATCTGCGCCAGAATATCCCAAGCCAAAGTATCACTGGGATTGACAGCCAGCCTTTGATTCAAATCTGCAATCAATTGATGCAGCTCAGGTGATTGAGCATTTGCATCTTTGAGTGTGGCAAACTGATTAACGATACTAGAACCTGGGTTTTTTTCTTGAATCACTAGCTCGCTATGCGCTGCACTCATCGCTGAACCCATGACAAATAGACCCGCCAAGAGTGCTTTCGGCAGCTTCAGATTGGCTTTGATATTGTGTTGGATACTGATCATCGTAAGTCTGTGCTCATCGTTATTAGTATTAAATGGGGACGTTGCTGTTTCAAATATATTTACGCTAAATCTTGATAATCAAACCAAAGATATTAATTAGAAGCTTGAACTAAAGTCGTGATATTGGTTAATCTGTCTTTAACCCTGTCTTTGTCATCACTACTCATTAATGTATCGTTGTGATAAGCACTGATGTTACTCTCTGTTATCTTTATAGTTGAGAGCATAGCAATGTCACGTGCTTCAAGCGACTGATTATCAATAGCAATGGCATTGTTCGCCGCTCTTAGTGCTCGTGCGTACTTTTTTGAATCATAGTTAGTTTTAGCAATAGCCATCCACTCTGAAAAATCGTGTTGAGCGGTGTTACTACCAGATAAGTAAACAAGTGATGGCGCACTCAGTGCTTTGACACTTGTACTATTTTTTTACCAGTCGTGTTACAACCAGTTATCAATACAGAAGCGCTTACTACTAAGGAAAGCAAGCCCATTGTTGTTAGATTGGTACGATAATAAGTAGGGTTCATAAGTACAGTATCATCACTAAAAATATAAAAGGAAAGTCTAACTAAAGTTTGTTGAGTATAATATATTCGGTGAGATTGATTATACATACACTTGACAATATTTCAATAAACTCTATACTTTTATTCATAAATAATTCAGCAACATTCCAATTCGGGCCATTTCCTTGGTATAAAGCCAGTAGTAACGGTACCCCTCCTATGCCCTCTCAGACCAATCGATTACATAAAGTTACCATTCATGCCGACAGTTTAACAGTAGATGCCTTCTATCCTGTGGCGTTTTATGGTGTCAGCAGTGTTAATCAAACCGATACTATTGACATACTAGTGTTTAGTTATACTTTTCTAGACTCAAACGCTTGTTTGTCATTGGTTGGTACACCTGTTTGCTTGACCACACTATCAGCCAGTCGCATGCCAACTTGTCGCACAGGTCTCATACGAGGTGTCCGTTATCAGCAGTCTGATGGCGCGATGCACTTTTATACGTTAGAAGTCGTGACTCCTGACTGGCAGTTGACGCAGTCGATACATACGCGCACTTTCATCAATCAGTCCACCCTAGATATCATCACCGCTATTCTTGGTGATTATGATATGACGTGGGAGATATCTGAGACGCTGCTATCATCAGGCAGTACCGCCTCAGAGCAATTGTCTCTGCCCTTAGCCATACGCAC
>NZ_JBQSVP010000256.1:0-1504 GCF_052376345.1 Psychrobacter sp. AOP5-GZ1-6
GTACGACTCTTTCTTTATATTCATCGTCTGTTTTTTGCATTTATCGATTCCCCATCGGTTGTCATTTTGCTAAGATAAGACGTTAATTTTATGTCTGTCGCTCAGCCGTCATTGCTCTTATTAATACGTTCTTTAAACAAGATTTTTGATGAGTGCTGTTTAAAGAACGTACAAGGTCTAGTACGAGATACAAGCGATAGATACATTTGGTTTCATGATGCGGTGTAACGATATATGACAGTAAAGCGTGTAAAAAATCAGCTTGTACAGCTGGTCGTTGGTGTAAGTGTTTCAATGAGTGCAATGGTAGCAAATGCGGCTATTCAACCTCCTGAGATGGATAATACCGCCTATGTATTGATGGACTATAATACGGGTGAAATCTTGGCACAGAAAAATGCCAATGAGGCATTGCCGCCAGCATCACTAACGAAAATGATGACCAGTTACATCATTGAACAACGCTTAGAGTCAGGTGATCTCAAAGAAGACGAACAAGTATTAATGAGTCAAAATGCCTGGTGCCGTGGTAGTAGCAGCCAATCTTGTATGTATGTACCAGTAAATAAAACAGCCAGTGTGATCGATATGCTGCGCGGTATTATCATTCAATCCGGTAATGATGCCTCACAAGCTATGGCCGAGTACATTGCTGGTAGCGAAGACTCATTTGCTATTTTGATGAATGAGCAAGCAGCAAAGATTGGCATGGAAAACACTCATTTTGTCAACTCTACTGGTATGCCTGACGAAGGTCATGAAGCCTCTGCTTTAGATCTGGCCAAACTGGCACGTGCAATTATTAAAAATAGTGGTGACTATTACAGCATTTATGCAGAAAAAGAGTTTACCTATAACGGTATCACGCAAGGTAATCGTAACGCTCTACTTGCAACCGACCCGACTGTCGACGGCTTAAAAACGGGTCATACCAATGCTGCAGGCTATTGCTTAGTTGCTTCAAGCAATCGTGAAGATATGCGCCTGATTTCTGTCATCATGGGCACAAAGAGCCCACAGGCCCGTGCGGATCAGTCACGCGAGCTGCTCAACTGGGGCTTTGGCCACTTCACCACTGTTACTAAAGCACCTACAGGGCAGTTTGTCAGCAAAATTCCAGTATGGCTTGGTGAAGCAGACGAAATCGAGTTGGCCACTGCTGACAATTTACAGATTCTAACCAGCAAAACGCAAAAAAATAAAATCACAACGGTGGTTGATATTCCCGAAAGCATCGAAGCCCCTATCAAAAAGGGTCAAGAGATCGGCAAAATGATGGCCGTTATTGATGGTAAAGCAGTAGCCTCTGTTCCTGTTGTTGCGACAAGCGATATCGAACAGTCAGGCTTTATGAGCCGTACTTGGCAACGTCTAACACGCTGGATACAGAACCTCTTCTAACGATAAAAACATACATCGGCGACTTATCTAATAACAATATCATTTAATAAAAAAGACGCTTAATATTAAGGCGTCTTTTTTATGTCTATAATAATATATGCAT
>NZ_JBQSVP010000257.1:0-1494 GCF_052376345.1 Psychrobacter sp. AOP5-GZ1-6
CAAAAATTTATACCATTCACAAAAATTAGAGTAGCAAGGAAAAAGAGCGCAAGTACTACGCATTGTAAGCTAAGCGATTTTGACACAGCTAATCGTATTTTTGGCGGTTGGTATTAGTCTTTGGTTGCCATGGTAATGGTGTACGTCTTACCTTGCTTGATCTTATCGCTATTGCCAAATACTTCGGTAAATGAGCGCTTCACAAACTGACGTAGGCCGTTGATAGTAACCACATAAAAGCGACCACCCGTACGCATACGCTCATAAGCATCAAGGAAGTATAAATAATGCTGCTCTTTGCCCACTTTGGCTGGCAAGTTTGACATCACCAGGCTAAAGTCTTTGTCTTTTGCCACTTGATTAAAGCCGTTTGATAAATGCACATCGACATTGGTTAGACCGTTTTTTTCACAGTTACGGCATGCGTATTCTACCGCCATAAAGTCTTTATCGATCAGCGTATGTTGACCATTCGGACATTCACGTGCTGCCGTCATACCAAGTACGCCATAACCACAGCCCAAATCAATTGAATCATCGTCAGCTTCAAAATCCACATAATCAAGCAGCATCAAGCTACCGTCATCGAGCTTTTGCGGTGAAAAAATACCCCACGTGGTCGAAAAATCAAACGGCTTGCCCAATACGTCTTGGCGAAAGTTAATATCTTCGCGCCAGTGTTCGGCATTTTTTAATAGGTCAGCAGGTGGCTTATGATTTAGTGGGTGGCTCATAGGATTCTCGGATAATGGGTAAATAAAAGGCGGTGGTTGCTCAGTTATACAGCGTGCACATCATACGCGTATTGTAGCGAGAAAAGAGGTAGTTTGCAGCTATCTATTGTGGAATTGTATTGTGGGAAGTCGTTATTGCAAAAATCATGATGGGAGCTGATCCTGCCGTCCGCTATTATCTGCCATATCTGCTAGGGCACGGCTATAGGCAGGTCAGGTTGCTGCTACCGCGACATCCTGACCTGCCGAGCCTTTGCAACCTAGTAGTCACGACAGGATAACCGCTCCAGTCAGGGCTAAACCGCACCGCAAGACGACTATTTTATGATTGCGAGTTTTGATGTAGGCTGGGCTTTTAGCCCAGCGAATAAGTTGTCATGTTAAGATTAATTTTACAATAAACACAGTTTAAACGTACGTAGTGCGTAGGGTGGATTAGCGGATGCGTAATCCACCTTATATAAACGCTAAACTTACTCATTTAATCTAATTTTTTAAACTAGTTATAGGGTATCCATACTGAGAAAATTGATAGAATTCTCCTGTATATCCTATAATATGAAATATCAATCTAAAAAAAACTTCCTCTAAAAAATTTGAGTCATCTAATATTTTTTCTAAGGAACTTTCATCTTCAAAGCTTAATTTTCTTTCAATCCCATGCGCTGATTCGTTTCTAATAGCCTGCCAATTAGAATGCATACTTTGACTTAAAATATCTAAATCTACTAAGCTTTTAAGAATTAAAACGATAGGTTTG
>NZ_JBQSVP010000258.1:0-1491 GCF_052376345.1 Psychrobacter sp. AOP5-GZ1-6
ATAAAAAGCTAAAACTTTATGAAATTGAGTAAGGTGGATATGCTTGATATACCTTATGTGAAGCTTGCATATTTTATTTATAGCAATTGAGTTGTTGCTCTAATTAACAATAGGATTTAACCGATGTTTAGATTAATAGTGAATTTTTTTAAAGGGATAGGTATTTTGCTTAATGGAACTGCTAAGTTCGCAGCAGACGCTAGTAAAGCGCTTGAAAACTCAGCGGATGAGATGCTTAAAGCTTCAACTCTAAGTAGAGCAAGAGCAGCTGAGAAATACAAGAAGGACAAAGCCCAAATGGTAATAGATGGAGGCTATGAGTCTGAAGAAGCCATGGACAAAGCGCACGATGAATTACTTGAAAGTATTACGAAAAGATCTAAGCGATAATCGATGTAAAAGAATATAGAGATATTAATGATAGCAAAGAAGCTTTACAGTAGTCGTTTATGCCTAGGAGTAAAGTCATTTAAGATATTTTCAGTGATTATTAATACTAAACTGCTTAATATATTAACGTATTAAGGCTCTTTTAGATTAGCTACAACCTTAATGGCCATATAGTCTCCAGGAAAGACTCGTAATTAAGAATTGCTATATAAGAAGTAGGGAGCCCATCCCAGATTCTGTGTAACTGCCATTTAGATTAAATGCCTGCTTATACGATCATCAAACATAATCATAAAGCGATTCAAAGCAGACGTCCAGTTACGAATCGGCATCGACCACTTTTTGGATGCCTGCTGGGTGGCTAAGTACACCACTTTGAATGCCGCCTGATCAGACGGGAACACCTTACGCTTATTTACCGCTGTACGAATCACACTGTTTAGCGACTCAATCGCATTGGTGGTATAAATCGCTTTTCTGATGTCTTTCGGGTACTCAAAGAACACCGTTAAGCCCTCCCAGTTATTGCGCCAAGACTTGACCACGTGCGGGTATTTCTCGCCCCACACCTCATCAAAGTGCTCAAGATTGGCCTCTGCTATCTCAAGCGTATCAGCGCCGTAGATGGCTTTTAAATCAGCCGCTACGGCCTTTTTGTCCGTCCACGGTACGAACTTCATTGAATAGCGCACCATATGCACGATACACAGCTGAACCTGAGCGTTGGGGTAAACCGTGTTGATGGCATCGGGGAAGCCCTTTAAGCCATCGACACAGGCGATTAAGATGTCTTGCACCCCACGGTTCTGCAATTCAGTGAGAACGCCTAGCCAGAACTTAGCGCCTTCATTCTCTGATAGCCACATACCAAGCAGCTCTTTTTTACCATCAAGAGCAACACCTAGCGCTAAGTAAATGGCTTTGTTGATAATCTGTGAACCGCCCCGGTATTGTCGGAGACTCAACGCTCCAAGAGAATACGACAATGAAAACACGAAACTATACCCCTGAAATGAAAGAGTGCGCCGTCCGTATGCTAATTGAAGCTAAAGACGATTACCCATCCACCTGGTCAGCCATCAAAGCCATAGCGCCAAAGAT
>NZ_JBQSVP010000259.1:0-1480 GCF_052376345.1 Psychrobacter sp. AOP5-GZ1-6
CTTCGCCAGTATTTCCTTATCCTCACCCGTATGGCGCTGATTGGGCGTCACAAAGTTCAGCTGACTGTGCTTATGCTCATTGTTGTACCAGCGCGTGAAGCTCAGCATCCATCGTCTTGCCGCATCTAAGCTCTTAAAGCCATCGATAGGCCAATTAGGGCGATACTTGCAGGTTTTAAATAAAGACTCTGCAAACGGGTTGTCATTACTGACACGCGGTCTGCTGTAAGAGGTGAGTACCCCAAGCTCATACGCTTTCATGCGCATGGTTTGAGCTTTCATCGGTGCCCCATTGTCTGAGTGTAGCACCACCCCAGTGTGCAATGCATTCTCACTGATTAAAGTACGCTCAAGCAGCTGAGCTGCCAGTACACCTGACTCGTGGTCATAAACCTCCCAGCCAACAATTTTACGGCTATAGACATCCTCTATCATGTACAAATAATAGAACTGACCCCGTACCGGACTTGGCAGATAGGTGATATCCCAGCAGAACACTTGGCAAGGGCCAGTGGCAGTAAAGGTCTTTGGGGCGCTTGAGGCTTTAGGGGCAAGTGCACGACCGCGGTGAGCCAATTGCTCATGCTGCCTCAGCACCCGATAAAAGGTAGACTCTGAGCCATGATATATCCCCTCATCAAGCAGGGTCGGTACAATTTGGGTGGGCGGCAGACTGGCAAAGCGGGGCTGATTGCACACGGCAATAATGGCGGCTTGTTCAGAGGCGCTCAGTTTATTCTTAGGAGCTTGGCGCACGACGTCACACCGTTTATCACCATTCACGTGACCTGCGCGGTACCAGCGCCGATAGGTGCGGATGCTAATGCCAACTTCAATACAGGCAAGGTTAAGTCTGGCTCCTGAGTGATTGGCCTCTTGTATCCAGTCTATGTATTGCTTGCGCTTAGGGAGCAAGGTCAGTCGTCCTCGTGCTCCTCCCAAAACGCTTCCAACTTTTTTCGCAATACCAGTAAGGCGGCAGTTTCAGCTAAAGCCTTTTCTTTTCGAGCAAGCTCTCGGGTGAGTTGTTTGATCTGTTTGCGATCGCTCTGCTGCTGACGCTTGTCTTTCAGGCTTTGTTGTTTGCTGCTGCTAAAGCCTTGTAAGGCGTCAGTACGCCACGCTTTGATTTGCTCAACATATAGGCCTTTGCTGCGGCAGTATTCGCTAAGTTCACTCTCGCTTAGGGTGGCCGTCTCTATAATGGTGGCAAGCTTGGTTTCGCTTGACCAGTCATCAGGGGTTTTATGGTTCGATGGCATGGGGTGACCTTGTTCTCTAGCTTGGGCACGCCAATTATACAGGGTCTGTAATCCGATGCCTTCACTTCTTGAAACCTCGGCAACACTTAGGCTCAGCGGGGGTAGCAGTTTGCTGAGTATAGCCTGTTTACGTTCTTCGCTATATCGTGGCATGATGTGTCCTCATTGTCCCCTTTGGAATTATTATTTAGGGGTGACAACTATCCTGCCATAGGGGG
>NZ_JBQSVP010000260.1:0-1432 GCF_052376345.1 Psychrobacter sp. AOP5-GZ1-6
ACTTTTGAACTGACCCCCAAATATTGGACGGTTTAGTTTATATCAAGGACTGAGTTCTGTACTGCACAGGACTCAGTCCTTTTAGTTTGAGTTGAATACGTTCATTATTGTAGTAATGCATATACTCATGAATCTGTTGTTCTAACTGCTCAATCGTTTTCGGTTTATCAATATAAATCGTCTCACACTTCAATGTACCGAAGAACCCCTCCATAAGCGCATTATCTAAGCAGTTGCCTTTTCTGCTCATACTTTGCTTAATACCGTGCTGTCTAAGCGCTTTGTTAAACGGTCTCATTTGATAATGCCACCCTTGATCTGAATGCAGCATTAAACTGTTGTTCTGGTACGTATCTATCCTATCTAAAGCCTTATCTAGCATTTTGCGCACCAAGTCATAAGTCGGCCTTTTTGACAGCGTATAGCTGACAATCTCATTGTTATAACAATCGAGTATCGGCGATAAATACAGCTTATGATCACCCACCTTAAACTCAGTAATATCAGTCAGCCAGCGTATGTTTGGTTTATCTGCATTAAACTGACGCTTTAAGTGGTTCTTTGCAATCTTGCCTTGTACGCCTTTATAAGAACGGTACCTTTGCCTTCGAATCCGTGCACTTAAGTTTAGATGACGCATAAGCTTGGCAACTAGTTTGTGGTTGTGATAATAACCTAGCTGCTTTAGCATGGCCGTTATTCTACGATAGCCGTACCTGCCTTTGTGCTGATGGTACAGCTCAGTAATACGCTGTTTTAAGTCTGCATATTTGTCTTTGACGTCAAACTGGCACCTATGGTAGTAAAAGACACTTTTAGCCATCTTAGCGATGTTTAGCAAAGCAGATAAAGGGTGGTCTTGTCTCAGTGCTTCGATGAGCCTTGCTTTTTGCCTGCTTGTTCCTCCGCTTTGAGCAAGGCATCGAGCTTTTTTAGATAGGCAACCTCTGCACGTAGGTATTCATTCTCACGCTTTAGTTCTGCTAAGCTCTTTTCATCATCTGGTTTGTCTGTGATATATGGCTTACTCATGACGACTCTACCTTTAGGTTTGGATATTAGTCCAGACATACCGTGGAGCCTATAAGCTTTGTGCCAATGACTGATTAATGCCGGTGAGCTGATGTTAAATGTTAAAGCGACCTCGGATTGACTTAATCCTTCCTTAAGCATGGTGGTTATCACTTTGTATTTAAATTCACTGCTGTATTTGGCCTTATTTGTCTTTGGCTTGATAGCCTCTATACCACCGCTTTGATATTGCTTGACCCATGTACGTACAAGTTTTGGATCTATTTTAAACTTCTCACTTGTGGCAAGTCCGGTATGTCCTTGCTCATAGTATGCGATGACTTGCATCTTAAAGTCTAGATCGTAACGCATAAAAATACCCCCATAAGTTGTGTCCAACTTATGGGGGTCGGTTCACTTT
>NZ_JBQSVP010000261.1:0-1429 GCF_052376345.1 Psychrobacter sp. AOP5-GZ1-6
TGAACCGACCCCCATAAGTTGGACACAACTTATGGGGTATTTTTATGCGTTACGATCTAGACTTTAAGATGCAAGTCATCGCATACTATCGGCAAGGACATAGTAGTCAGGCCACCGCTAAGAAATTTAACGTCAATCCAGAGTTTGTACTCAAATGGGTCAAACAATACCAAAGCGGTGGCATAGATGCCATTAAGCCAAAGACAAGCAAAGCCAAATACAGCAGTGAGTTTAAACTGAAAGTGTTAAGCACCATGCTAGAACAAGGTTTAAGTCAATCACAGACAGCACTGACATTTAACATCAGCTCACCGGCCCTAATCAGTCATTGGCACAAAGCGTATCGATTACACGGCTTGTCTGGACTAACAACCAAGCCTAAAGGTAGAGTCGCCATGAGTAAGCCCTTTATTACAGACAAACCAGATGATGAAAAGACATTAGCAGAATTGAAGCGTGAGAATGAATACCTACGTGCGGAGGTTGCTTACCTAAAAAAGCTCGATGCCTTGCTCAAGGAGAAGGAAAAGAAACAAGCTTTGAGAAAGCAAGGCTCATCGAAGCATTGAGGCAAGAGCACCCTTTATCTGCTTTGCTCAACATCGCTAAGATGGCTAAGAGTGTCTTTTACTACCATAGGTGTCAGTTTGATGTTAAAGACAAATATGCAGACTTAAAACAATGTATTACTGAGCTTTACCACAAGCACAAAGGCAGGTATGGCTACCGTAGAGTCACAGCTGCGTTAAAGCAGCAAGGCGCTTATCATAACCATAAGCTCATTGCTAAGCTTATGCGTCAAATGAAGCTTAGCGCAAAGATAAGACGTCAGAATTACCGATCCTATAAAGGACAACAAGGTAAGATCGCGAAGAATTATTTAAAGCGCCAGTTTTATGCAGGTCATCCGCATAAGCGCTGGCTGACTGACATTACTGAGTTTAAGGTGGGTGATGATAAGCTGTATCTATCACCCATACTTGATTGTTATAACAATGAGATTGTCAGTTACACACTCTCAAGGCGACCAACCTATGACTTAGTGAGCAAGATGCTAGGTGATGCTTTAGCAAAGACGAAAGCGTGCCGTGATAAGACACTCATGCTGCACTCAGATCAAGGTTGGCATTATCAAATGAGACAGTTTGGACAGGTGCTTAAACAGCATGGTATTAAGCAAAGTATGAGCAGAAAAGGCAATTGCTTAGATAACGCACTGATGGAAGGGTTCTTCGGGACATTAAAGTGTGAGACAATTTATATTGAAAAGCCTCAAACGATTGAGGAGTTAGAACAACAGATTCATGAGTACATGCACTATTACAATCATGAGCGTATTCAAGTGAAACTAAAAGGACTGAGTCCTGTGCAGTACAGAACTCAGTCCTTGATATAAACTTAAACCGTCCAACATTTGGGGGTCAGTTCA
>NZ_JBQSVP010000262.1:0-1421 GCF_052376345.1 Psychrobacter sp. AOP5-GZ1-6
AAATATATCGATGGCGGTGTCGTCAGTTTAGTGCCTATCGATAGTGCGCGTGATTTGGGTGCTGATATTATCATCGCCGTAGATGTGACTAAGAGCAATCATAATTCTACTACCTCTACGCCTAATAGCATACCGAATATCAACTCATTCAGCAGCTTTTGGGGGTTTCTAGAAAACAATATCACGGCACAATCAAGTACCACGCATCACGCATCAAACTACCATGAACGAGATCGTGCAGATATTATCATTACGCCAGACGTTGGCCATATCAGCTCAATAGATACCAGCCAACGCAGCACACTAATCACTGCTGGATCAAAAGCCACTACGCCACAAATTAACGCAATTAAGCAGTTAATCAAAGAAAAATCTCAAAGCAAATATGCAACGCTTTAGCTTATAAAAACGCTTTAACTTATTAATAGGCTGCGTATGTAAAGCTTTTAGAATTCAAGCACCCATAAAAAAGCACCACAGTCATCAACTGTGGTGCTCTCTATTATGAATCAAATCTTGAATAATTTACGATTCAGTTAAGGCATGTCGAACTGGCTTATTTAACACGCGCGCGATATTTAACCGCGACTGTATCGTTCAGACCAACACCTTCCAGATCCCAACGAACCGCTTTATAGTACTTTAAATCTACATCTTGCAGCTGGTTGTTTACTCTAGTACGTAATGGCATACGAGAAAAACTATTACCATCGACGCTACCATATGGAAACTCTGGCGAGACCGTCTTCATCAATTCCACTTGCTCAGGAATACTCATGGTGACCGTCATTTTACGTACTCGATCAGCATTGGTATTGGTAAAGTATCCTTGATACTCTAAGACATTACCTGACTGCAAACGTGTACTTTCATTAACAGGAACCAATACTTCTTCACCATTTGCATCAGTGCTAACCAATGATGCAGTGATTTTGCTGTTAACAGCTTGTGCGCTTGAATTGCCAGCTTGATTAGCGGTTGCTTGTACAGTGGCCGATCCATCCACTGCTTGCTCTGGTGTAGGCAACATCGCCGACGCTTGAGTTACTACCATTGCACCGATCAGCGTACCGGCGACTACCTGAAACAAGCGATGGCCGCTCCAAGTGCTGAATGGACTAGCAAATTGATTATTTTTTTTCATGGTTCTCATTATCCCTGGTTAATATATCGGTAGAACATATTTGGAAAATTTAAGGCGCTTTCACTAGAGTCTGTATGCATAACCACTTAACTATAGTCAATAATAAACTATCTAGCCTGCTACGATAACCATATCGAACCTAGCGGTTGTATAAGGTTGATAATTTTTATTGATTATCTGCGTTCGCTATCCGTAAAGCATAGCAAAAAGTATTTGTACGCACACTAACCCCGTGTTGAGGTTGTGTATAGCCAATCTACTACAGACATTCGTTAGG
>NZ_JBQSVP010000263.1:0-1401 GCF_052376345.1 Psychrobacter sp. AOP5-GZ1-6
AGCGCGAGCAAATACATCAATAATAAAAGCAGTATAAACCCAGCCACTCAGTGTCTTGATATAGGTAAAATCTGCAACCCACAGCTGATTAGGACGATGGGCATTAAAGTTACGATTGACCAAGTCGTCAGCACGCTTTTGGTCGTCACGGCTGTTGGTGGTCATCTTACCCTTACCGCGCCAGATGCCTTGCATACCATACTGCTTCATTAAACGCTCGACGGTGCAACGAGCAACCTTTACGCCATCAGCCTTCATCTGCTGCCAGACTTTACGAACACCGTAACGGCATTTACTGTCTTGCCAAATACGTTTAATCTCTCTGAGATAATAGTCATCATGCTGACTGCGTAATGAGCGCTTCTCAGGGCAGTCCTCTAAGTCTTTAGCACGGTAGTAGGTTGATGGGGCAATCGGTAGTACTCTACAAATCAGCTCGACCCCATAACTACCTCTATAGTCATCAATAAACTGAACCATTATCTGGGTGGACGGCCCGTCCCCGCCTGGGCTTCAAGACCAGCAGCCTTACGTATAATCTCATTGGCTTGCTTGAGCTCTTTGTTCTCTCGTTCAAGCTCTTTGATACGCTCTTTGTCACTTTGAGCTTGCACTGAGGCGGGAATGGTTTGGTCTATGTGCTTTTTATGCCATGATCGCAGTGTCTCAGGCGTACAGCCAATCTTAGGTGCAATTGCTTGAATAGCTGACCAGGTGGAGGGATAGTCGCTTAATGCTTCAATCAGCATGCGAACGGCGCGTTCTTTAATCTCAGGAGTGTAGGTTTGTCTTTTCATTGTCGTATTCTCTCAGAATGTTGAGTCTCCGACAATCCCGGGGCGGTTCAAAAAAATTTCGAGTAGATTATTTGAGAGCAACAAAGGCTATAATTTATGGTGATACTAACAATTATATTGAACTATCTCTATGATTTTACATATAAATTTCAAGCTTATTCCACGGACCAATGCTTAAGCACCCTCTAGAAATATATTTGCTTTGGATTTAACAATAGTTGATGTATGCTGTTAGTATCACATATTAGTATTTGGTAACATCTATAGGAGCTATAATCAGCACCTAAGAAATATTGGAATGCCTTACTAAGCAATGGAAATTTTGGTGTAGAAATCCCTATAAGCTGTTAAGAACCATTAGATAAAACGATATTTATCAAAGTTTTTGTAAAAAACATAACAATATTAATAGATGTAGATATTAAATGAAAAAAAAATATATAGTTTTTAGTTTTTTTATAATAGTATTTCCAATACTATTTTTTTTATGGCTTAGTTTTTTATCTTACACTGCATATAAAACTTCCATGGAGAAAGTATTCAATGTAGATATCAGCATTCTAAGTGAGCTAGCTCCTTACAAAGTCTCACAAGCAATAATAAA
>NZ_JBQSVP010000264.1:0-1374 GCF_052376345.1 Psychrobacter sp. AOP5-GZ1-6
TTATGATAGTCTTTGTGAGTCAGACAAAGCTGCCTGACTCAAGCAATCCACTCTCCGATATAGTCGGGGCGGTTCAAGCCTTCTTTGCGCTCTTTCAATAGTGGCGCTAGCGTCAGATAATTGAGATACGCCTTTAGCGCCTTTAGTGATTCCAAAGCCTGATGCAGCTAGTGCGCCTGCACCTATGATTAGAGGGATGGGCATAGCAAAGTCCTTTGTTGGTTATATCTGAATTATTGGCAGTCGATACTTAACTTGAATCGATTGGCAAACCTCTATATTCAGCGCTATATATTCATCGTAAGGGATAGTAGAAAAACAAACCTGATGCATTGCTTCAATATTGCATATAAGCGGCCTTGACTCATAAATAGTGCAACTTTTACTATCTATATCGAACCATTTACATGTGCCATCACCTCTATCTAAAGCTGCATATATTTCATTTTTATCCAGATTTTGACAGCACCAACCACATTGATTGCAAGGAAACTTCATGATTAATGTACTCTAAGCTGCGCTATCTTCACGTAGATCATTAAGCTTTTGGTTAATTTCAGTGAGTCTGTCATCAATATTATCCAGCGCATCTGTCACAAGCTCTGAATTAGATACTATTTCTTCATCGATTTTATCAAGTTCGTTTTGATTTAAATATGCATTGATACACTCTACAAGCCTTTTACCATAAAAACGAGCGACATCTCCTATCAGATTTATTTTATAATCCTCTATATACAGAGCTTTATCACTTTCGCTGTAGTAGGCTTCTTCGATATCGTTCAATATCTCCCAGTCTTTAGTATCATTTTTTAAATGAAATTGATAACTATTTTGATGTACATGTAAGAAGAGACCAACACCAAAATTTCTAGTAAAGCTTGTGTCGATGATAAAGTCTGCATACGTAGTGTCAATCATATAGTCATTTTTCTCTCTGATAGCACTTGCTTTATCATAAAATTTGGAACTTTCGTCAAAATCCATACTTTCATAAAACCAAACACCTCCGCCTGGATTTTGCGGCAACATTTTTGACTCATCACGGAAGTAATTGTCAAAGAACGTTTTAAATGAAATACTTCCATCATTTTCAAAGTCTATGCTTTCGATATGACTATCAGCGTCCTCTACCACTTTTTCGTTAGAGTGCTTATCTTCTTCAAGTGGCTTATTACTTTTTTGCAAACGCTGTTCTGCTTCTAAATGACCCTTACATACTGCTTTATTATAGTAATAATTAGCTTTGTCTTTATCTATTTCAACTCCTATGCCTTCGCTATAAAAATTACCAAGCTCGTAATGAGCGTCTGCATTATCTTGTTCAGATGCTTTTTGATACCATTCAAAAGCTTTACTATTATCTTGCAATAC
>NZ_JBQSVP010000265.1:0-1348 GCF_052376345.1 Psychrobacter sp. AOP5-GZ1-6
ACACGGATCCTAATACTATTAGCAGTATATCCGTATCCAATAATTTAGATGATAGTAGTATTTGTAGTGTCTACTAAAAAACTATGCTTAACTCACGATAAAAACATTATGAATACTAAAACATGTGATTAGAATAAATTTTGTGAAAATTTTGAAATATATCACTCATAGCAAACGAATATGGCTTATACCTACCCACACCCAACAAAAAACCCCGCATCATGATGACACGGGGTTTTCTTGTTTTAAGTATAAGGCTTTCAATTTTAAAAGCTTATGTACTCAAGATTAGGTCAACTGAGCCACATTAATCTTGTCCTATTCTTCAGTGTGCTCTGACATACGGTCGAAGTTCATGTATTGATACATTTCCTCACCCATGCTATCTAGCAGCCTATCATGACAGCCATTTGCATTCAATGTTCGATGAAAAGCGCGTAAAAATAATTAGAGAATAATATGTTTAAATATAGCTTAATATTTGTAATGGCCACACTTTGCTCCTGTAGTGTAGATACAAGTGAAACAAAAACTTCGTCTCCTTTAAATGAAACATTATCTAAAGAACTTAGTTCTACAGATTTACACTCTACAGGTATGGGTATCAGACAAATTTCTGATAAAGAATTTATACCTCTACTAGAAAAATCATGTACAGCTGAAAATCTTTCTTACCCCGAAAAATGCTTATATTACGACAAAGTTAGTAATTATAGTTTTGATAGTATAAACCTTGATAGTTTCTCAGGTGCTAACAGTAAAGTCATGCTAAATACTAGACTGCTCTTAGGGTCAAAGAATGATGATGGTGATTATTCTACTAAAACACTTGAGTTAAATACGAATATTGATGGGTTAGAGGTTGATTCTATCAATATTTATGAATATGAATTTAATGAGTATTCATATAATGAACGTATTTTCTATATGAATCAGGATTTTGAACTATGGATTCTTAATTCAATCATGTTTGAAGGTGTCTTATATATCGTATCTTGGGAAAAATATAATATCGATCCCAAAACTGGGAAAATATCAATTGACTCTACAGTGCATTACACTTCAATTCATGAATCGGAATCAATTTACAAAGGGTTGATAATGTAAGTGGTCAAAATAGAATATCAACGTTAAAATTCTATTTATCATAGGATAAATTTTCAATTGAATAAAACTTTATCACCGCTACGTCTCCAACATGCTCAGTCCTCACGATGATGGCACCACCCCACCGCTGCGCGCATTACAACTGTCATCAGGGGCGACACATGGGTGGCAGTTTGCTCCGCGTATCGGACAGTCCGTACTCCTTAACCACTGGTATGGCGATATTGACAGTCCCGTGATC
>NZ_JBQSVP010000266.1:0-1339 GCF_052376345.1 Psychrobacter sp. AOP5-GZ1-6
ATTAAGAAAATACAAGATGAAAGTTATATACATCAATTATCACCACTCATGATAAACGCAATTGAAGAGTTATGGCACAGTATAGACAAGCCTATATTTACTGAAACCAGTATTTCCGATATCACTCCGTTAAATGAGTTTTACCGTACTGTACTACGTTCAACAGAGACCTATTAGATGCCACTAAAACCTTTAACGATCGCACGGCTAAAATCGGAAGGACTCATTTTGCTTGAATGCCTTTCAGGGAGCCGTGCCTATGGATTAGCAACGCCAGAATCAGATACCGATATCAAGGGCGTATTTTATTTACCAAAGTCATATTACTTTGCTCGCCATAATGACTATATACCGCAAGTCAGTAATCCTAGCAATGATATTGTCTACTATGAGCTTGGACGCTATATTGAGCTGCTGCTACAAAACAACCCAAATATGATGGAGCTGCTTTCCACACCAACCGAGCATATATTGTATAAACACCCACTCATGGAAGCTTTTTCTGCTGATTGGTTTATCAGTAAGCTGTGTCAAAAAACCTTTGCAGGGTTTGCTAACAGTCAAATCAAGAAAGCACGTGGTCTGAATAAAAAAATCGTCAACCCAATGAAGCTCGAAAAAAAACCCATCTTAGATTTCTGCACCGTTCTTATAGATAATCGTAGTGTTGCGCTCGTAGACTGGCTACATAATACAGCTACTGACCAAAAACATATTGGGCTATCTGTTATGGCAAAAGCCACGCAGATGTATGCCATGTACGTTGACACCACTGGTGGGCTAGGTTTTTCAGGCTTATATCAACATGTCGATGCTACTCAGCTACGCCTAAGCACTATTCCTCTAGGAATGACACCTATCGCTTATCTATCATTTAATGAACAAGGCTATAGTAAGTATTGTCGCGATTATAAGGAATACTGGCAGTGGGTTGCTAATCGTAATGAATCACGCTATCAAGCTACTATGACTCATGCTAAAGAATACGATGCCAAAAATATGATGCATACGATTCGTCTGCTTGAGGTGGCGTACGATATTGCAATGACTGGAAAAGTAATCGTCAAACGCCCTAATCGTGACGAACTACTCAATATTAAATCAGGTGCACGAGAGTATAATTCGATTTTGACTCAAGCAGATCAATTGAGTGCTAAGATTTTAGAGGCATTTGAAAAAAGCCCTTTACCAGAACAACCCAATGAACAAGCCGCTCTGTCGGCACTGGTTGTAGTAAGAGATCAGTTATATTCAAACGTCAATTAGACTCATTTGTATAGATCGGCTATATCGTCATATCCGCTGGCCATACTAATATATAGCCTGCACCCAGTTTCCT
>NZ_JBQSVP010000267.1:0-1326 GCF_052376345.1 Psychrobacter sp. AOP5-GZ1-6
AATAAGATAAATAGCAGTCAAACAAGGAACATAGCGCAGATAATATCGAGATATTAGTCAGCTATTTGACGCTGTTTGGCAAGATTTAGCCGTTTTTAACTCATTTAGATAACTATCGATTGAATTGAGGACACGCCCTAGTATATATCAGGACATATCCTAAATATTTGAAAATAAGTACTACTGCTCCATTTTCTATTAGATGAAAGGAAGATTTTATGATTTTAAACATCGGTACATCAATCACTACAAAAAAATTGGCTGTTCAAAAAACATCAAAGCCTGTTGCGATATCCGCAATGATAGCAACTACCATATTCACCATATCGTCAGCATATGCTGCACCTGAAACCACTGGTAATACGACTGCTATTGGTCACACTACTATGGTTAAGCCGACTTCTGATGGTGTAACTCAAGCAACAACAGCTCCAAAATCTGTTGTCAGTCAAAATATCAATGACACGATTATCACCCAAAGCAGCACAACAGTTACTCGCGTGCCTGTCACCAATCAGTCAAACAAAACTGTCACCAATGTTCAGGTTATCACCACACCACTGAATAACGTAAAACAAGTACTGCCCGTCGCACCTGCTACTCAATTACCAGTGATAAATGAATCAACAACATCAACAACCACTCAAATAGTAGCTACTCCATCAACACTCAATCAATCTGTAATCTCGCCAACATTCACTGATCAGACTGTGAAATCAACTTCCTTAGAAACATTTCAACTGACCCCAACTTTTAGTAAGCCTGATATGGTCAGTGCACAAACAAAGATCATGAAAATTTTGAAGAATGAAGAAGGACAAGAGATGGCGCTACCGACCAATCATGTCACCTCAGGCGATATCATTGAGTACCATACCACTTATACCAATAGCACCGATCAGCCAGTAAATAACATTAATGTGATGGTGTCATTACCAGATAGCATTCAGTTGCTATCATTGAATAGTCTACTACCCACTCTAGCAACCACAGACGGTGAAAACTATCAGACCATTCAACCAATGAGTAATACAGTAGCCACGCAAGAAAACTACTCTGGTCTCAAATGGGACTTGGTCCATCTAGATGCCAGTGCAACACAGACCGTAGTGATACGCGCTAAGGTACAATAAAACTGATATTGTCGCGTATTATTATTTGATAGCTATCAGTATACGTAAAAGGTTTTGTGGACGACTTCTCTAGTTAGCAAAACCTTTTTTGAAAAACAACTCACTTATTATGATATAAATACATGCGTTTTTATTTAAACTCACCTCGTACTGGTATTGGTTAAGCCATTTTATTACGCATGTTTATACCACT
>NZ_JBQSVP010000268.1:0-1279 GCF_052376345.1 Psychrobacter sp. AOP5-GZ1-6
ATTGAGCTATGCTGAAGAAACCGTAGAGATAAACTTGGTAAACTAACGACTCGATGAGGAGTTTACCATGACCAAGAAGATCAGAACTTATAGCACCCAATTTAAAGCAGAAGCCGTTAAGAAGATAGCAGACAATAACGGCAACATCTCAGCGACCGCAAAGCAGCTTGGCATAGCGATGCAAACGTTATCTAATTGGAACAATAAAGCCAATCAAGGCAAACTTGTCGGCACAGAACAATATGATCCTGAGCTTATGGCAGCTATTCAGGAAATAAAGCAGCTCAAGCGGCAGCTTAAAGTGGCTGAAGAGGAACGAGAGATCCTAAAAAAGGCCACGGCGTACTTTGCGAAAAACAGTTAGTGAAGTACGCCTTTATAAAAACTAATAGACAGGCCTTTAGTATCGTCTCTATGTGCCGTGTATTAAGGGTTAAGCCATCAAGCTATTACGACTGGATAAATCGCGATATCAGCGACCAACAGATACATCGTAACCAGTCTGAGCTACTGGTTAGAGCCGCTCACAGTGAAACTCGTGAGCGCTATGGTGTTGAGCGACTGCATGCAAAGCTAATAGAGCAAGGCCATGACATTAGCTTGTACATGGTCAGACGTATCAAAGAAGAACATGGCATCAAATGCCGTCGCCACAAACGCTTTAAGGTCACCACGGACTCAAACCATAATAAAATGGTTTATCCAAACGTGCTCGATCAGCAGTTTGATGCTAAGCGTCCTAATGAGTCTTGGGTCAGTGATATCACCTATATCTGGACAAGCGAGGGTTGGCTATACTTAGCAGGAGTAAAAGATTTATACACCAAAGAGCTGGTCGGCTACGCCATTAATAAGCGCATGACAGCAGATTTAGTATGCCGTGCACTCAATATGGCAATCAAGAATAAACGACCAAGCCAAGGGCTAATTGTGCATTCTGATAGAGGCAGTCAGTACTGTAGCCACGCTTATCACAAGATCATCAAGCAGCATCAGTTTAAAGGCTCAATGAGTGCTAAAGGCAACTGCTTTGACAACGCACCCATAGAAAGCTTCTGGGGCATATTAAAGAACGAGCTTGTATATCACCAAGACTATAAAACAAGATTTGCAGCCATCAGAGATATTATTGGATATATTGAGTTGTATTATAATCAGACTAGGATTCAAAAGAGCTTGGGCTATAAATCGCCAAGACAGGTGTGGTTTGACTTTTATCGTCAGGCTGCGTAATTAAAATCTCCCAAGTTTGGTTCTACGGATTTGACGGCAGGGGTCA
>NZ_JBQSVP010000269.1:0-1277 GCF_052376345.1 Psychrobacter sp. AOP5-GZ1-6
TGACCCCTGCTGTCAAATCCGTATAACTAAACTTGGGAGATTTTGATTACGCAGCATGACGATAATAGTCAAACCACACCTGTCTTGGCGATTTATAGCCTAAACCCTTTTGAATTCTCGTTTGGTTGTAGTACAACTCGATATATCTAATGATATCGGTAATGGCGGCAAATCTGGTCTTATAGTCCTGATGATATATTAACTCATTCTTTAATACGCCCCAGAAGCTCTCTATAGGTGCGTTATCAAAGCAGTTACCTTTAGCGCTCATTGAGCCTGCAAGCTGATGCTGCTTGATGATCTTATGGTAGGCATGACTACAGTACTGACTGCCTCTATCAGAGTGAACGACTAGCCCTTTACTGGGTCGTTTGTTCTTGATGGCCATGTTCAATGCTTTGCATACTAGATCTGCTGTCATGCGTTTGTTGATGGCGTAACCGACAAGCTCTTTAGTGTATAAGTCTTTAACGCCTGCTAAATACAGCCAACCCTCAAGCGTCCAAATATAGGTGATGTCACTGACCCACGTTTGGTTAGGGCGACTGGCATCAAACTTCTGATCCAGTACGTTTGGATAGATCAGCTTGTTGTGATTGGAGTCGGTAGTGACTTTAAAGCGCTTGTGGCGACGGCATTTGATGCCATGTTCCTCTTTAATGCTTCTAACCATGTATAGGCTAATGTCATGGCCTTGCTCGGTGAGCGTTGCATGCAAACGTTCATAACCATAACGTTCTTTACTTTGACTGTGAGCGGCTTTAACGAGTAGCTCGCAATGGTTGCGATGTATCTGCTGCTCGCTGATATCGCGACTCAGCCAGTCGTAGTAACTTGAATGCTTAATCTTTAGCACACGGCACATAGTGGTGATGCTAAAGAAGTGCTGGTTATCTTTGATAAAGGCGTACCTGACTAGCTGTGCTTTGCAAAGTACGCCGTCGCCTTTTTTAATATCTCTCGTTCCTCTTCGGCTACTTTAAGCTGTCGTTTGAGGCGCTTGTTCTCTTCAATCACGGCTATGAGCTGTGGATCGTACTGCTCTGTTCCTACAAGCTTGCCTTGGTTGGCTTTGTTATGCCAATTAGATAAGGTCTGCATGGCGATGCCAAGCTGCTTTGCGGTCGCTGAGATATTGCCATTATTGTTTGCTATCTTCTTAACGGCTTCTGCTTTAAATTCTGTGCTGTAAGTTCTGATTTTCTTGGTCATGGTAAACTCCTGTGAATACGCTTAGTTTACCAAGTTTAGTTGTACGGTTTCTTCAGCATAGCTCA
>NZ_JBQSVP010000270.1:0-1277 GCF_052376345.1 Psychrobacter sp. AOP5-GZ1-6
TGACCCCTGCCGTCAATCCCGTAGACTTAAACTTGGGAGATTTTAGTTACGCAGCCTGACGATAATAATCAAACCACACCTGTCTTGGTGATTTATAGCTCAAGCCCTTTTGAATTCTAGTCTGATTGTAGTACAGCTCGATGTATCTAATAATATCGTTGATCGCTGCAAATCTAGTCTTATAATCCTGATGATATACCAGCTCGTTCTTTAAAGTGCCCCAGAAGCTTTCTATTGGAGCATTGTCGAAGCAATTACCTTTAGCGCTCATAGATCCTGTAAACTGATGCTGTTTAATGATCTTATGGTAGGCATGGCTGCAATACTGGCTGCCTCTGTCAGAATGGACTATTAGTTTTTTGGCAGGTCGTTTGTTTTTGATTGCCATGTTCAATGCGTGACAGACCAAATCTGCGGTCATGCGTTTGTTGATCGCATAGCCGACCAGCTCTTTGGTATATAAGTCTTTGACTCCCGCTAAGTACAGCCAGCCCTCATGTGTCCAGATATAGGTGATGTCACTGACCCAAGACTCATTAGGACACTTGGCATCAAACTGCTGATCCAGCACGTTATCATAGACCAGTTTGTTGTGATTAGAGTCGGTGGTCACTTTAAAGCGCTTATGACGACGACATTTAATGCCGTGTTCCTCTTTGATGCTTCTTACCATATACAGGCTAATGTCATGCCCTTGCTCGCTTAGATGAGCATGCAGTCGATCTACGCCATAACGTTCTTTCGTTTCATTGTGAGCGGCTTTAACCAATAACTCGCACTGATTACGATGTACCTGCTGACAGCTGATATGACGACCCAGCCAGTCATAGTAGCTTGAGGGTTTAACCTGTAGTACGCGGCACATGCTACTAATGCTAAAGACTTGCTGGTTGTCTTTGATAAAGGCGTACTTGACTAACTGTGCTTTGCAAAGTACGCCGTGGCCTTTTTTAGGATCTCTCGCTCCTCTTCGGCAACTTTAAGTTGTCGCTTGAGCTGCTTTATTTCTTGAAGAGCCGTCATAAGATCAGGATCGTATTGAGCTGTTCCTGCAAGTTTGCCTTGATTAGCTTTGTTGTTCCAGTTCGATAAGGTTTGCATGGCGATCCCGAGCTGCTTTGCAGTAGCTGAAATATTGCCGTTGTTGTCTGATATCTTCTTGACGGCTTCGGCTTTAAATTCGTCACTGTAGGTTCTGATTTTCTTGGTCATGATAAACTCCTGTTATTGTGCTTAGTTTACCAAGTTTATCTCTACGGTTTATTCAGCATAGCTCA
>NZ_JBQSVP010000271.1:0-1269 GCF_052376345.1 Psychrobacter sp. AOP5-GZ1-6
TTGTAGTGGTCAACTAATTTAGGACAGCTGATAAGAGATTTTGATTAAAGTAACGTCTCTCTTTTTCTGCTGGCGGCAAATAATCGTTGAAAGTATGCGGTCTCACGGACTGATAATAGCCCCAGATATAATCAACAATGGCGCTTTTAGCCTCAGCGATATCTTCATAACCGCCCTTTGGCATCCACTCAGTTTTGAAGCTTCTGAAGAATCTTTCGGTCGGCGCATTATCCCAACAATTTCCGCGACGGCTCATGCTTTGCGTCATACCCTCACAACTCGCCACGGATTCAGCAAACTTCTTGCTAGTGTAATGGGTTCCTTGATCAGAGTGAAACAACACGCCACTTGGCTTTAAGCGCGTCTGATATGCCATTTGCAGCGCTTTGATTGTCAACACGCTGTCAGGGGAATCTGACACCGAAAAGCCCACCACACGACGGGCATATAAATCTAAAACAACCGCTAGGTAGCACCAGCCGCCTTTGATACGAATATATGTGACATCACCCGTCCAGACCTGATTGGGCGCTGATGGGCTAAAATTACGGTTCAGTATATTGTCATGAGCTTGGTGTTCTTCGTCAGCTCGCTTGTATTTATGTGTTTTTAGCTGGCAACTGATGAGCCCCATACTTCTCATAATCTTAGCAGCTAAGTAACGTGTCAGCTTAATGCCATGCTCATTCATCAAGATAGCAGCAATGCTGCGAGCGCCAGCTGATTGCTTTGAGTCATTAAATATTTGGCGTATTAAGGCTTTAAGCTTGACCATTTCAATATTTATCGGCTTTGGCTGCAAGCCATAGTAATAGCTACTCTTAACCATGCCAAATAGGTCACACAATTGAGTTTTACTCATCTGTTTGTCTTGCTCTGCCAGCTGACTTATCAGCGATAATCGCTCAGACTGTCCAAGGCTAGCAGAGCTGAAGCCTTTTTTAAGATGTCGCGCTCCATAGTCAGCCGTTTTACTTGTTTACGCAGTTCTTGGAGTTCTCGCTGTTCATCGGTTAAGGCATTGCCGACTTTAGGTGCTTGTCCACCCATTTCTTGACGGTACTGACTCAGCCATTTCTGTAAGGTGGATTTGCCAATGCCAAGTGAGTTAGAAACGTCGGGGATGCTACGGTTGTGATCAGTGACTAAGCTGATGGCTTCAAGTTTGAATTCTCGGGTATATTGGTTGCGTTTGTTGGTCATACTAGTTTCCTTCTTTGGGGTAGTATAAACCTCTTATGCACTGTCCAAGTTTATTATGCCACTACA
>NZ_JBQSVP010000272.1:0-1267 GCF_052376345.1 Psychrobacter sp. AOP5-GZ1-6
AATACTAAGAAAAAAGTACCGATGCTAAATAATACAGCTATCAAAATAAATAATTGACTCCAAACAATCTCGCCACGGATAAAGTCCCACATGTCTACCAGCTCCATATAGGTGCTATTAAACTGTACGACAGTACGCTGCGGACGTAGCGGATAATCAAGCTTTTGATATGGGCGCAGCTCATGTTGTAAATTATCTACTTTATAAGCTTTACCTAAGGTGTCGTAGGTTCCGTTTTTTCCGCGGCCTATCATGTCGATCATCGTTTTACTCCGCCGTCTTTGTTAAAGCACTCTTATATGCCTAGATAGCTTGTTTATTGTTGTTTTTATCTAAGCAATCACCAGCATCACATACAGTATCGAACCGATAAACCATGTCGCATTCACGGCGATGCCTGAATACCATTTAAGTTTGACCTTTGTGTTTTCATTATCAAAGGCGGCTTGGCGCTCAGCGGTGACAGGCAGTACATTATATGGGTTGTTTTTTCCATCCCACATGAGGCGACGCTGCACTTCAGGATGTAATGCAGGGTTGGCACTCGATTGATAAATATTGCCTTCAGCTAGATCTAAGTAGCTCACCGTACACGCTCTCAACCAGCCCATAACCGTCACTTCATGACGTAAACCTGTCAAACCTTTGTCTTTCTTCTCTTGAGCGATATCAGCACAAGCCAATAGCGAGGTGCTGATATCTGTCGGACAAGCGTGAGCGTATCGTGGGTCAAGCGGTAGCTCGTCTGCTGGACGTTCCATATAGGTACGAATAAACGTCCACTGATCATAAGGACTAAGCTGCATGTCTTCAAGGTTGATGCTTTGGATGGTTTGATTTGTTTTCGGATCAATCACATGCAGATTCAAGGCTTCAAAGACAACGCCTTTGTTACGTCTAACCGACGCGACAATATCTTTGTAGTTAATTAGATGGAAGATAGGCTCTTGCTTGCGGTTATGTTCGTAATAAGCAAGCTGTTGTGTTTGTTTTAGCAGTAAGATTTTGTTGTAGTAGGATTTTTTGTTTTTAAGTTGTTTTAAAACTAAATATGATCCAAAACCAAAAACTATCAGGAACAAAGTAAGCATGATTATTAAAAATAGCGCTGCGTATTCAAAATCTTTGACAAATATATAACTAGATACTACTACTAGAAAGAAAAACAAGCCTTGCCCAAACAACCAACTAAAAGCATAAGCCATTAAAAAACCAACTAATTGATGCGAGTTGATAATCGGGTGAAACAGTAAATAATCTGGGTTTA
>NZ_JBQSVP010000273.1:0-1264 GCF_052376345.1 Psychrobacter sp. AOP5-GZ1-6
GTTTAATTATTCTGCATACCAACTTATCAATAAAACATCATGCTGAATTGGAAAGATGATGATCCAAACCGTTATCCACTACTTCCTGCATTTTGGCATGCCGTTGATTATTGCCTATACTTTTTTTCGTGATGATTACAAACGAGTATATTTGATTCTTTTAGCAACCATGCTGGTAGATTTAGATCACTTGCTAGCAACACCTGTTTTCTTACCTGATCGCTGTAGTATTAATTTTCATCCATTACATACTTACTATGCAATGGCAGTTTATGCGGCTATGCTATTTCTACCAAAGCCCTATAGAATAATTGGTCTAGGATTGTTACTACATATGCTGACTGATTCAAATGACTGCGTAATGACCTATCTGAATAGACTCTAGTGCTTATGCGTAGTCGTTAGCTATAGTGAAAAAATTATACAGGATTAGTTAAAATAAATAGGGTAATCTTCCTTTAATGTCGTTCCTTCCTCAAAAAGGATAAAAAGTGATTCTGGCAATTATAATGGCAGCGATTCTAATCGCTGTCTGCACAGCAATACATTATGGCGTATTAAAATTCTCGTCACAGTTTGTGACGCCGTCGCGCCATCCGGGACACTGCCTTGGGGTCGCAGTTGCCTCAATCGTGCTGGCTCATATCCTTGAGGCACTGCTTTATGCGACTGGCTTTTGGGTTGCTGTGCATAACTTTCAGGTTGGTGACCTCGTCTCGTCCTCATCCAACGGCAGTGCCTCCCTTACCTTTATGGACTACTTTTACTTCTCGCTAGTTAACTACACAACGCTTGGGCGAGGTGACCTCATGCCTAACGGACATCTTCGATTTATGACCGCGATGGAGGCCTTCCATGGTTTCCTACTGATTACAATGTCCGGAACCTTTGTGCTGCAGATCATGAATGGTAAAAAACCCCTTGCAAATTAGCTAAAGACTATTTAGCTAAAGACTATCTCGACTATGTGTAGCATAGGGCTGCATAAACCTATGTCAGGATACTAACGTTATTCTGGCATAAGAAAAATAGTTCAAGTTGTTATAAGGAATAAAGCTATGAATCCAAACAATAATAACTACCATCAGGACATTCATCAGTCTGATACTTCTAATAAAACATTAAATACTAATGACAACTGGATTGAGAAAATATGGGCGTGGGCAGATGAGTTTGAGCTCAAGCATTCTGAAATTCCTCGTAATAAAGAATCACTGTTAGCCCTAAAAAAGCTAGAGATCTTAGAGCCTGAACATGATGAGCA
>NZ_JBQSVP010000274.1:0-1249 GCF_052376345.1 Psychrobacter sp. AOP5-GZ1-6
GTGTCTAATGAGATATATACGCCCATAAGAGGATTGTCAGGTGATGCGGTAGTTGCGTCTCGCTTCATCGCCCAGTCGGCTGAAAAAGGATCATGGCCCGAGGTAATGTGTGCCACGCAATCAGGTCTTGAACAACAAAGGCTTTATGGGCCTACAAAGCGCGCGCAAACCGTTGGGGCTATTGGAATGTGTCCATTAGATAAAGTCGCTTTGGATGAGACGCTAGCCACCAAGCTTTGGTCAGTGTCTGAAGAAAAAACATCGTTTAACTGGGCGCTATAAATGATTTATTAACCTCAATGTTATAACAGGGGTTGCAAAATAAAAAAATCCTTGTATAATTTGCATCTGGTGGCTCCATTGGTAGCCTCGCAACATTGTTCTATGAATCCCGCCAGGACCGGAAGGTAGCAACGGTAATAGTCACAGTGTGTGCCGAGGATGTGCTTTTGGAGTCGCTTTTTTTTGCCTAAAATTTGATAATTGGTTTTATAATCAGTCAGAAATACTCGTATTATGTATTAAGCCCTTCATTGTAAAGGGCTTTTTTTTGCGTGAATTTTATTCGTTTTATCGTTCGATTTCTTATTTGATTTCAGGATTTCAGTGATTAATGAAGTTTCATTGATTAATATGGGTTAAAATACAATATATTAACTTTTTAGTAACATTAGCGTGTGTTGAATGTTTGTCTATGATGGATGTAGGTTCTAACTCCAGAAGTGACTGTACAACATGCCCTAATAACAATACGAAACGTTGTGGAATCCTATTATGAAAATGTTTGTTTGGCTGTTTATTGCAGTTGTGGTGATATTGGTTGTATTTGGGGTATCTATATTTAATAAATTGGTACGTGCGCGTAACCAAGCAAAAAATGGTTTTTCTCAGATTGATGTTCAGCTAAAACGTCGCCATGACTTGATTCCAAATCTAGTGGAAACGGCTAAGCGTTATTTGACGCATGAAGAAGAGACGCTCACTCGTGTAATTGATGCACGTAATCATGCCCAAAGCTTGCAAGATTCAAGCAAGCATCAGCCAGATTCAATGGAACATATGGCATTGTTTGCTAAAGCAGAAAGCATGTTGTCCAAAGCTCTAGGGCAATTTTCCGCTGTCGTGGAAGCGTATCCTGAGCTAAAAGCGGACAGTGTGATTAAAGAGCTGATGGATGAGTTGACCAATACCGAAAACCGCATTGGTTTTGCGCGTCAGCATTATAATGACAGTGTGATGTTTTATAATT
>NZ_JBQSVP010000275.1:0-1245 GCF_052376345.1 Psychrobacter sp. AOP5-GZ1-6
TTAACCTACATCAGCATACACTGATGGGATTAATCATTAGTCAAGTACGTTAGCAACAACACCAGCGCCTACAGTACGGCCGCCTTCACGAATTGCGAAGCGAAGACCTTTGTCCATAGCGATTGGGTGGATAAGCTCTACGCCCATCTCAACGTTATCACCAGGCATTACCATTTCAGTACCGTCTTGTAATTGGATTGCGCCAGTTACGTCAGTGGTACGGAAGTAGAACTGTGGACGATAGCCGTTTAGGAATGGTGTGTGACGACCACCCTCTTCTTTTGACAGTACGTATACTTCTGCGTCAAACTTGGTGTGAGGTGTGATGGTACCTGGCTGAGCTAGTACTTGGCCACGTTGTACGTCTTCACGTTTAGTACCACGTAGTAGTACGCCACAGTTTTCGCCTGCACGACCTTCGTCAAGCAGTTTGCGGAACATTTCTACACCAGTACAGGTGGTTTTTTGAGTGTCACGGATACCAACGATTTCGATCTCGTCACCAACTTTTACGATACCAGATTCAACACGACCTGTTACTACGGTACCACGACCTGAGATTGAGAATACGTCTTCGATTGGCATTAGGAATGCTTTGTCAACGTCACGCTCTGGCTCTGGGATGTAAGTATCTAGTACTTCTAGTAGTTCTACTACGGCTGGTTGGCCATATTTGTCTTCTGAGCCTTTTAGGGCTTCAGTTGCTGAACCTTTGATGATTGGAGTGTCATCACCTGGGAAGTCATAGTCATTCAATAGTTCACGAACTTCCATTTCTACTAGTTCTAGTAGTTCTTCGTCATCTACCATGTCACATTTGTTCATGAATACGATGATGTATGGTACGCCAACCTGACGTGATAGCAAGATGTGCTCACGAGTTTGTGGCATTGGGCCGTCAGTTGCTGATACAACTAGGATTGCGCCATCCATTTGAGCGGCACCAGTGATCATGTTTTTAACATAATCGGCGTGACCTGGGCAATCAACGTGAGCGTAGTGACGAGTAGCTGTGTCATATTCTACGTGTGAGGTGTTGATGGTGATGCCACGTGCTTTTTCTTCTGGTGCTGAGTCAATAGAAGCGTAGTCTTTGGCTTCGCCACCTGATGTGATTGCTGCTACTGTTGCGATTGCAGCTGTTAGTGTTGTTTTACCGTGGTCAACGTGTCCAATGGTACCGACGTTGACGTGTGGCTTGTTGCGTTCAAACTTGGCCTTTGCCATGGGTATTTCCTCTTTTTT
>NZ_JBQSVP010000276.1:0-1236 GCF_052376345.1 Psychrobacter sp. AOP5-GZ1-6
AGTTTTTTTAATTATTTGTCATAGTATATATCAAGACAATTAAAACACTCATATGAATAATTTGGATTGGAACAAAAGCAAGTGCGTATTGAAAACCGCCAGTAATTGCCGCATTAATTGATTTAGAAATTGCATGTGTCGCTAAACCCAATAATAAGGCGAGCAATAAAATAGGGTTAGTTGGGTTCCCTTGCATGACTACGGCAGCCATTGCTGCATGCACCTCAAACATAGAACTCAGTACGGTTCCTGCAATAAGACCGGCGTCACCCAGCCATAAACTTAAACCATAAACAAGTACTTGAATAATAGTAAGTGTGACTACAATGATACCTGCCTCTTTTAAGCTAAACATGGGTGTATCAGCTAACTTAGCTTTCTCTTCGGATCGAGTTTTTCTCATCAACCATACCCCAGGAATAATTAAAACTATCATGGCAATAATAGATGGGAATAATAAAATTTTAAGCCAACTAAAACTTACGCCTGCAACGATAATAAGAAGTTGTACGACTGTTGCGACACAGGATATAAGGGCAGCTCCAGCATTTTCTTTTGCATCTGCACGACCCTGACGAACTTCTATTCCAAGGCTTGCAATCGTGGCTGTACTGGATATAAATCCTGATGCTAAAGCAGATAAAAACATGGCGTGGCGTGATGGTAAAAGCCTCTTTGCCATATGTGCTAGTGCTTGAATGGTTAAAATCAATATCAATAATTTTAAAATAATATAAGGATTTAGTACTGAACCCCAAAGATCCCTATTGGGGGTTAAAGGAAGTGCAATTAAAAGCAAGGCCAGTAAAAAGATACCATCTTTGAATTCACGTTCAGTAATCCATCTAACCGCTACTCCATGCATTGAATGCTTTGTCACTAGAAGGAAGGTAAGGACGACGGTAAGTGCCGCTGCATAAGGAATATGCCATAAACACAGTCCACCTATAAAATAGGTGAGTATAAAAGCAAGTTCAGTGGTGACACCTGGATCTTCAATTTGTTTATGAGTAGAGATGATACTGATACCACCTACTATCAATGCCCCTATGAGTCCGAAAGAAAAACCGAAAGAAAAGCAAATTGCCCCTAATAGAGAGCAAATTGCAAAAGATCTAATACCTGCAAAGCTGTGTTGATTCTCACGTTGTTTGCTACGCTCTCTTTCTAGACCAATGAGTAGTCCACAACCTAGTGCTGCAGTAGATGCAGTAATTAAACTTTGGACAGGTTCAA
>NZ_JBQSVP010000277.1:0-1179 GCF_052376345.1 Psychrobacter sp. AOP5-GZ1-6
GCATGACTAAACTTAGTGCTTCAATGTTTTATATTATGGCTATAGCAACAAATTTTCCATTTAAATTGACATTAATGACCTTTTATATCCTATATCAACCGTTCATTCTATTGGTTTTAATTAGTGCTAACAGTCTATTGATGAGATTGATATACTAAAATCAATGGTTTAAGTTACATTAACTATTATATTTACGCTTAAAATCATTTTTAGCAACTCATAAAAATTTAGGGTTGGACTATCTAGTGGCTTCAAACCAAAAAATTGTTTAATTGATGATTTGTGATAAGAATACCTACCTGAATATGGGGCTGAAAATGAATAGTAGCGAAATATTTCAAAAAAGCGACTTAGGCCGATTAGAGATTAAATCTAGGCACTTAGGCGTATTACCGCGAGAAGCGCGAACACTACTTATTATGATTGATGGAAAGCGTGCTTATCAAAATTATCTCGATATACTTGATCGTAGTAAAATTTTTGCTGATTGCGGTGGTATAGAGCCACTTTTTGAGCTGTTATTAACGCTTGAGTGTATTGAAATAGTAACAGATAGTAATGCATTAGCTAAGACAACTGTTACTCAACAAGCATCTACTAAAGTCCAAAAAATTAAGAAACCTCAACACCAATCATCTTCTCAATCTTTTAGTGGTAAGACTGCTATAGAGTTTAATAGCTTATCTAGTAATGCAAGTAGAATAAAAAACGTAGGTAAAAAATCAATAGATGGTATATTGAATGCCATACCAACCAATGCCAGCTATGAGACGATAAAGCTAGATTTAGCCACTTATATAGAAAAACACACGTCACCTGTAGAAGCTTGGGGATATTTGTTAACTTTAGAAAAATGTCATGATAGCTCACAGTTATTGATGTTGATAAAAAAAATACAGAATAAAAACAGTGGCATTCTAGCGTATGGCATGGATACTTTTATTAAAAGAATCCAATACTAGTATGAAAAATGCTTATATCTTACAGTTAATTAGTAGTAGTTTTACTTGAGTAAAAAATCAATGGAATATGTAGTTCTACACAATAAGATATTGTTACTACAATTTATAATAATTAATTTTCATTAAATAAGTTTGTTATTTCACAATTAAGTTTATTGATAAGTTTGACTAATTAATATCATTTTTAATCGATAGATTTAGATAAGAAACAACTGGG
>NZ_JBQSVP010000278.1:0-1176 GCF_052376345.1 Psychrobacter sp. AOP5-GZ1-6
ATATTTTTTTACAGTTAGCTATTTGAGCATCAGCTGATGAATACTACTGTAAGTAGCTATTGATAGGAGTGATATCTGGCGGGATATCATTCTCTCCTAATGCTTCTAGCAAGTTGATTTCGATCGTGCGTGAGAGGGCAGTTAATGGTAATTGATTCGCCGCCAAACCAAAAGGTTCCTCTAGCTCTTCGCTGAGTGTATCCAGACCGAAAAACGTATAGGCTATCACCGCACATATTAATGGTGTCACCCAGCCTAATGAGGCCACCAAGCCAAACGGCAACATAATACAATACAGATAAGTTGTACGATGCACCAATAACATATAAGCAAATGGCAGAGGTGTATTGTGGATACGCTCGCAGGCTGCCAAGACTATCGTCATAGACGTCAAGCGCTCGTCCATGTTTTGTACCATCAGCTCTGACGATAGTTGCTGACGGCGTACCTCCCCAAGCTGTTTACCCATTAAGCGCATCAGGTAATCAGGCAGGTTTTTGGCTTGATGCATGGCTGTATGGTGTGTCGGCGCTACAAACGGTTCTATCTCTTGCCAAGGAGATGTACCACGCAGTCGATGGCGTACCGCATGTGTAAAGGCAATCGTCAGATGAATCATCGATCGCTGAGCCTCGCGTCCAGCCTGAGTGTCTTCATCTACAAAGGACAGCACTTGGCGAGTAAAACTACGGGCGTCGTACACCAGCTGGCCCCACAGGCATCGACCTTCCCACCAACGCTGGTAACTGGCATTGTTGCGAAATCCAAGAAACAGTGACAACGCGACCCCCAGCAATGTAAAGGGCGCTGTTCCGTAGGAAGGAAAAGTATTGGGAGACAGGTGCTGAACAATCGTAACGATAACGCTCAGTAGGGTGACAAGCAGAATCTGCGGATAAATTTTGGGAACGATTGAGCCGCGGAGGGTGAAAAATATCTTAAACGTATTGAGTTTCTGCCGGACAATCATGCAAGTTCCCTAGCGACGAAGTGTATAAATTCACTGTTACGTGTAGGGTATAATTCTAATATAGAATTAAAATCTGTAAAGCCCGAAAGTCTATAAATTTATTCAAACAGAAGAGTAGGGGAAATATTCAATATTGATGATTCGAATAGCCAAAAAAGGTAAATCCTGGTCAAAAGGGAGATTTTTTATTAATCCATTTTATGTAT
>NZ_JBQSVP010000279.1:0-1168 GCF_052376345.1 Psychrobacter sp. AOP5-GZ1-6
ACCGTGTGATGCATTACCAAATGCGATTCCATTTGCAAGATGTGAGCGAATACGAAAAAAAGTCAAAATCATATCCCCTAAAATCATTCCCACCATCCCTGTGATCAAAGTAAACAATGAGACTAAAGAGGAAGATCCGTGAATTTTTTCAGATAAGTCTAACGCAAATGGTGTCGATATTGAACGGGCCATCAAGCTATAGGTCAAGGTCTTATCAAAGTGGAACAAACCAGTGAATAGGTATATGCTTAAGACTCCCACCACCATCCCGACAGTTATGGAAGCGGTCAAAGCCAAAGCATGTCGACGTATTAAACGACGATATTCATAAATAGGTATAGCAAACGCAACCGTTGCGGGGGCAAGTAACTGCACAATCCAAGCTGTATCTTTCCAATAAGTATCATAAGAGATATTAAAGATAATCATTAATGAAAGCGTTATTACTGCAACCGTGATAGCTGGGTTTAGCCAAGATTTTCGATAGCGCACATAGATTACTTTAGCCATATAATAAGCAGCTAATGTCCAAATGAGACAAAGGATTGACCAGACATTCATTGTAAATCCTCACACATTATCATTATTTTTTAGGTTTAATTGGGCTTTATGAATCTGATGTCGATACAATCTACGTTGCAAACGGTGCACCATAATAAAGGTTAATGCTGAGCTTAACATCACCATCGCGGTACTTAAGATAATTGTCAGCATTAATTGCCAGCCCTTACTGATAAATAGCGCCTTGTATTGAAGTATTGACATCATAAGTGGGATAAACATTAATACTAATTCACCCAAAACAAATTTTGCCCCCAGTCTGACCCAGTTAACCTTGATAGCACCACTCATTAATAAGATCAGCATTAAAGATACTCCTAAGACGCCTGAGGATACGGGTAAATGCAATAACTCAACCAATATCGCAGCACAATACCAGACAGCTGCGATAATAGCGCATTGCATAAGGACATGAAGCCATGATTGGCCATAGAACCTTTGAAGTGCCAGTTTTGTTTTAGCTAAAAAACAGGAGGATAGACGAAGATTAAGATTACGCATAATAGTTGTTGTTTGTTGATTAGAGACTACTTATTATAAAAATACTATAGTCATAAATTATGAATTATATTTTTATTTTTATTCCCAATTTCTATAATAAATTTCG
>NZ_JBQSVP010000280.1:0-1153 GCF_052376345.1 Psychrobacter sp. AOP5-GZ1-6
TTCTGACTTGGATTTTATTATTTATGAATTTATGTTTATTAAAAAAATAAATAAATGTTTGCTTGTTTATAAATAATAGAGTTGATTGAACAGGGGTAGTTTACTTATCTTTACTATGTATTGACCTTTGGTGTATAAGATATAGAAAATTACTATTGTGATATAGTCAATCTCACCTAAAAATGTTATAAACTAATTATTAAATCGAATTGCTATTATAAAGACCATGACTTACTCACTAGATTTTCGTATGCAAGTTCTTAAAAGCTTAGACGAGGGTATGACCTTTGCTGCGGCGGCTGAGTTTTACAATCTGAGCCCAACCACTATACAGAACTGGAAGCGGCGTGTTCACAGTAAAACAACCAGACAAACCAAACCTTATAAAATACCAGATGAGGTGCTACTTAATGATGTTAAAGAGCATCCCGATGATTACCAGTATGAGCGAGCACGTCGTTTAAACTGTAGTAAAACAGGCATTTATCATGCCTTAAAGCGCCTTGGTATCAGTCAAAAAAAAGACCTTGGAACATCCAAAAGCCTGTCTGATAAAAAGAGCAAAGTATCACAGTAAGCTTAATAGCTTTACGCAGCAAGGCTACCCCATTGTGTACATGGATGAAAGTGGCTTTGAGGCTGAAACTATTCGTTCTTATGGCTATGCACCGATAGGCAAACCTTGCATTGATAGTTACAACTGGCAAGCAAAAAAACGAACCAACGTTATCGGTGCTCTGTATGAAAAGATGTTGTTTGCACTGGATTACTTTAAGCACAACATCAACAGCAGCATATTCTACGACTGGTGCAAATACACGCTTATCCCAAGCCTTAAAACTAAATGTGTTATTGTCATGGATAATGCTCGGTTTCATAAAAGCAAACGTATCCAAAAGCTACTTAATAGACATGGTCATCGTATTCTATGGCTGCCGCCTTATAGCCCTGATCTAAACCCTATCGAGAAAAAATGGGCTCAAGTGAAGTTTCTACGCCAAGGCTGGTTGGAAAATGACTTATCCAAATTGTTTTATGATGTTTGTCCTAACCATAACAATTTTATTTTGAACTAACTATAGTAATGATTTTTGTTTATATTACTAATGCCAATAGATATGCTAACTTATTATATTTTTATTAATTATATTTT
>NZ_JBQSVP010000281.1:0-1134 GCF_052376345.1 Psychrobacter sp. AOP5-GZ1-6
GATGAACCCACGGACGGTTTCTACTATCATAAGCGACCTCTGTGACATACACTTCGCGATCATTACGTAGCTTATTAATAATCTTGCCATTAGGTTCATCGCGGATGTTTAATGGTGTTTCAGTCGGATCTGTTATTTTGCAAACTCTCTCAGCATGCGCGGTACTTAGCCCAACAGTCGTGGCCAAAACAGATACAGCAATGGTATAAGCCAAACGTTTCATCTCAAATCCTTATTATCAACAAATATTTTATTAAATGCTGTTATATTAACAGAGTTTGCATCATCGTATATCCAATTTATATAAAAGATTTATGGGTTGTGCAGAGAAGAGATAAGATGCATGAAACGTAAGCATCTATTGAGATGAATGTTAATTAATGACAAGATGCTATCGTACATCAATATGTTGATATCATCATGTAACTATTGCCACATATAGCTCTTAACATACATCTATCAACATATAGCGTTTGCCATGTGATGTGTCTATTAATAAATGAATACGGAATACTTTCTATGCAAAATAGCGATGCCAAACAAATTGTTCATACAGTGAGTGAAGTCTGTCAAATGCGGCACATTACTTGTTTACATGCTATTGAAAGTGGCAGCCGAGCGTGGGGGTTTGCGTCGCCAGATAGCGATTATGATGTTCGCCTACTTTATTGCAATGAACTTGATTGGTATTTGAATTTGTTCGATGGCAAAGACACGTTTGAATTTATCCAAAATGACCTACTAGCCGTACCATTTGATATTGGCGGATGGGACATCAAAAAAGCACTACAACTGTTATATAAATCAAATGCAGTGATTTTTGAATGGTTACACTCGCCCATTATCTACGCACAGCATAGCGACATGATGGCGCATCTGCAAACCTTGAGCATTGATTACTTCCAGCCCATAACCGTATTTCATCATTACCGCGGTATGGCGAAAAATGCTAGCAAGGAGCTTGACCTCACTATACCCATTCGCCTAAAAAAGTTTTTTTACTTACTGCGAGCTTTACTTGCAGCAAAGTGGACGCTAAAAACAGCTACACCGCCACCTGTCATAATGACGCGGATGCTTGAACTGGTTGATCCATCGGTGCAGACTGAGGTATTAGCACTAATTGACATTAAT
>NZ_JBQSVP010000282.1:0-1103 GCF_052376345.1 Psychrobacter sp. AOP5-GZ1-6
AAACTCAAAAGGCGATACATAGCCCAATGCACTGTGTATACGCTTTTTATTGAACCAATCTACCCAATTCAATGTCGCAAGTTGTACATTCGCTAAACCTTGCAAATCTGCTTTCAAATATTCAATCACCTCTGTTTTGTATAACCTATGCCCTGTTACAGCCAAAGCATTATCAAGGCCTAGTTATATATTTTTTCTTATGTTATCAAGCCAAGCTTGCATACTTGGTGTAAGCAAGCGATGACGGCGCCAAGCCATGACAAGCTCCCATTTTAACTGAGGTTGGGTTAGTGGCAAGCAGACTAATCCTGTTAAATCCAACTTTTGAGTATAATATTGAGGCAAAAGAGTCACACCCATATCCTGTTTTACCATGTCAAGAAGCAAGTGCCACTGATTGGTTTGGCAAATAATATTAGGTTCAAAACCTAGTGATTGACAGTTTTCTATAATCATTGGAGTAAATGATGAATTGGAGGTAAATAAAATTAGGGGTGCATTTGATAGTGATTTAAGTGTTACCTTCGTTTTTCGCTTACCCATACGGTTTTTATTTGCTACGACCACCACTGGATAGCAACATATCGACGAGTAGTCAAAATTATCGTCAATCGGCTTCATCAATGTTGCCACATCAAGTTGCCCCTCTAGAAGGGCCTGCTTAAGTGACTCAGCACCATCTTCGATAAGTGAGGTTTCTATACTAGGATGCATTTGGTAAAAGTTAAAAATAGCTTTGCTTAGTATTTCACTGCCTAACGGTGAAATCCCTAGACGCAACTTACCACCTATTAATTGCTGATAATCTACTACTGTTTGTTCAAGATTATCTGCCTTTTGTAAGATATCCACTGCTTGAATATAGAGGTGTTCGCCAATTTCCGTTAAATTAACTAGCCGCTTTTTTCTATGAGTCAACGGCTTATCAAACAGAGCTACGCCTAAATATTCTTCAAGGTTACTGATGGATTTGGTAACGGTGGGTTGAGTTAAATTGAGTTGGATACTGGCTTGAAGAAACCCACCTGTTTTTACGACTGTCACAAAGCAGCGTAATTGCTTGAAAGTTATCATAAATAATAGACCACATTTAAGAGAAAGAA
>NZ_JBQSVP010000283.1:0-1087 GCF_052376345.1 Psychrobacter sp. AOP5-GZ1-6
ATACCAAACCCAAAATATATAGTATAATCCGCTTATGACTATACCAATACATAACCTAGAAGACCATGACTTTGGCAAACACTCAAAGACTGAGCGCAATCCCAGAGCCCGACTACGCCTGCTCATCTTACACCAATATAGTATAGGCAAAGCCACCAACGATATTGCCAAAGACCTCTGCATACATCCTGAAACTGCCAGACGGACATTGAAGCGATATTATGAACGAGGACTTGAGAGTCTCTATGATCGTCATCGTCGAGGTCGTCACAGCAAATTGGCAGAAGCAGACACAGCCGCTTTTAAAGCCATGATAGTCTCTGAACAAGAAAAGCGCGCTGGCGGTCGTCTAACCGGCAAAGACATTCAGCAATTGGCTAAAGAACACTACAACGCTCACTACACCGTTAACGGTATCTACGAGCTACTCAAGCGTATTGATATGAGTTGGATAAGTGCTCGTAGTCAGCATCCAAAAGCCGACCCACAAGCTCAAGACGCTTTTAAAAAAACTTTATAGCACAGGTTAAGGCGTCACTGCCTACTGATGTGAGCCTAGATCAAGTGGACATCTGGTTTCAAGATGAAACTCGAATAGGACAACAAGGCTCATTGACCAGAGTTTGGCATTACCGCGGTGGGCGACCTCGACTGATCAAGCAGCAACAGTTTCATTCCGCTTATCTGTTTGGTGCCTTTTGTCCAGCGACAAAGAAGGCTGTCGGCTTAGTACTGCCTTTCGTTAATAAACACACCATGTTATTGCATATGCAAGAGATTAGTAAAGCCGTTCCAAAAGGACGTCATGCGGTGGTGGTGATGGATGGCGCATTATGGCATCAACCAAGCTTGAATCAGGCTAATGTCACTATGCTTAAACTACCGCCTTATTCACCTGAGCTCAATCCCTCTGAGAGAGTATGGCAGTACCTTAAGCAAAATGAGTTATCCAATCGTTGTTATGACAGTTATGAGGCTATTGTTGATGCCGCTTGCTTGGCTTGGAATAATTTGCTTAAACAGCCACAAAGAATTCGGTCGTTAACTGCTCGTGCTTGGGCGCAACTTTAATTGTTGGGTTTGGTAT
>NZ_JBQSVP010000284.1:0-1083 GCF_052376345.1 Psychrobacter sp. AOP5-GZ1-6
GCTTTTTATTTGTATCTAAAACATATAAGTTTAAAACCTTTACATCATTTTCCTCGATATGATCAACTTCTATTTCATTATCTAAGCTACTATCCTGAGACAGAAGGTCATATTTCATTAACTTTTTTCTTTTATCTTGAATTTTTTCAAGAGCTTCAATAAGCTCATTTTTATCGAAGTTATCGTATTTGTCTTTGCTAGTTACTAGCCGTTTTGGAAAAGTAGAATCAAGTTGTTGTGAGTTCATTGAAACCTTAACACTAGAATCTCTAATTTTAGATTTCAGTCTCTCAGAATACCTTTCAATAGCATTAGTAAAAAAATCATTTCTACTATTTTTGTCATTTTTCTTTAAAATTAGTCTTTGATCTTGTACAAAGTAAGTTTTTTGATTTTTACAAAAGTCTACTAACCATTTAGGTAGTTCAAATCTTTCTTCAGAGAGGTCGGGTAAGCCAAAAGCCTCAATAGCTTCTTCAAAACTGTAGTTCCTACGAAGCCCTGGTCTTCTATCTGTCCACCTGTCATAGTCCATTCTACTCAAAAATACATGGGATTCATCTAAGTGCCTACGATATAGTTCGTAATGTTCATCAAGATTTATAGGATGTATCTTTATAACACCATCAAACTGCATTACAATTTCTAATTTTTTAGGTACTTCTAATTCGTTTTGCTTATTATCGAACAAAACAATATCTTCATCAAAAAAAGGACTTTCACCATTTATTTCTTCGTGACTAAATAAAGATACTTGCTTTATATCTCTACTTTTTTTAACAACTGCCGTTTTTACTATTGATAGAGTACCTTTATCCGTAGTCAAGGATATCTGATCAAAATCAAGCTCGGCAAAGTACATAAAATTAAGATTAAATATCGAATGTATAATTTTCAGACAGATTGTTTTTCCATATCCATTAGGTGCAGTTATAATTGTCATATCATCATTAAAATCTAAAGAATAGTTAAAGATGCCAAACATATCTTTGATTTCAAGTTTTTTTAAGAACATAGTTATTATTCCAAATGTTTATGAAATTATTAATCAACAAAACTCAAACTAACCTTATGATTATAAAG
>NZ_JBQSVP010000285.1:0-1063 GCF_052376345.1 Psychrobacter sp. AOP5-GZ1-6
GGCGTAATGGACAAAATTCATGCTAAAAAGTAGAAGGTAGTGTCTAATGGACATAATTCATGTTATTTAAGTGACTTTGACAGTAGAAAGTCTTTAATAAACCGTAACTTACGATACTCACTCAACCCATGATGACTGTGTAATTGTCGCTTTAACTCACTGAATAAACCTTCAAGAGAATTAGTCGTATTTGGTATGTCTAAGTGCTTATATTCTTGATAAGTAAATAACCAGTCACTATTGGTTCTGAGGCTACGATAAGCACTTCTAAGACGTTTATGTGTGTACCACGTTCTACTGTTATCTTCATTAGCACTACGCTCATTAAGATAGTCTTCATGAGTCAAATACCAGTGATCTAAGCGCTCTATGAAATCAGTTTTATCAAGCTGTGTTAAAGTTAAAGCGAGCTGTCTAAGCTCGATACTGGCAATATTCTTAGGACGACGAGTCAGGTAGCGGGTCACTATTTGTATTTGATGGAACTGACATATCTGACAAGGTGTTTTAATGAATACTGTCCTCAGTCCTCGTCTACCATCACAGGTGATGCTTTGTATATCAACGCCTAACGAGACTAAATGATTAACTCCTTGCTGGTATGCACTGTTGGTTTCATGACCCACTACCGCATAATAAAGAACAGTTCTAGTCGTGTTGTCCATAAAGACCATTAAACCAAACTTACGACTAAAGTAAGTAGTATCTATGATGATATTAGCAGTATTTGGCCGCTTAATTTGATATTCAACACTGACTTTATCTAAGCGTCTTTGGATGGTTTTAAGACTACAGTGATATTTATCAGCCAACTGTTGGTAGGTCTGTTTACCTTGGGTATATTCAGTCCAAAGGGTTTGATTATTGAGTCTTTTGCCACCTAAAAATTGCCGCCTACAAGCGAGACATTGATACTGCTGTTTGCCTAGCTTACGTCCGTTCTTCTTGGTGTGTTTATCGCTACAAAAAGGGCAGTTTTTTGATTCATAGCGTTGATTCCTTGCAAATATAGACAGTATATAGCGTTAGACTCTACGCTAGCATGAATTTTGTCCATTACACC
>NZ_JBQSVP010000286.1:0-1054 GCF_052376345.1 Psychrobacter sp. AOP5-GZ1-6
TGGCAAAACCAATCTTAACTCTGACTACAAAGCAGTTGGGGAGCAATCTGGTATTTTCGCCAACGAAGCCGACCTTATCACCCAAGGCAAAGGCACCTTCAAAGGTGGCGTGTTTGTCACCTCAAAAGAAGCCCAAGCCAACAGCAACATCGTCTTTAAACAAGGCGTGACCGCAACCGACCTTAAAAACACCGCCAGCTATGACGGCGATGCCATCCAAGCAGGTATCAGTATTGGTAGCACCAATAACAAACCACAAGCCAGTATGAACGGTATTGGTTATGGCACAGACAGCGATAGTGACAGCAGTATTACCAAAGGTGGTGTCAGTGGTCACAATGATCCACAAGGCATATTCACCACTGAGAACCGTGAAGCCCTAGCGGGTAAGCTTGAGAATAACTTTGATGCTGGTCAAGTCAATGAGGAGTTAGGAGCGCAGACGCAGATTACACAAGCCTTTGACCAAGAACGTCGTAAAGTCAAGACTGAGATTAACACCAAAGAGAAGAAGTTAAGGGATGAGGCAGAAGAACAAGGACAGCTAGGTAATACAACTGCTCGCGATAAACTTATCGAACAAGCAGATAAAGTACAAAACCAAGGATTATTGTTTGATGCCATCTCTGGAGCGATCTATGGACCAAATAGTAATGGCGCGACAGACTATGTCGCTAAAGTAGCTAGTCCTTTTGTATCTAATCAAATTGGACAATACTATAAAGAACAAAGTGAGACCCAAGGAGATAGTCTTACTGGCAGCCAGCAAGCGGGACATATATTAGCTCATGGTATTCTTGGTGCTGCAGTAAGTTATGTGACTGGTAATGATGCAGTGACTGGCGGTGTTTCGGCAGGGGCAGGTGAGGCTACAGCCCCAGTTTTATCGAAGTTTCTCTATGGTAGCAGTGACCCTACTAAACTAACTGCGGAACAAAAAGATACGATTAGCGCCATTACTAGTGCTTTGGGTGCTGGTATTGGAGCAACGACGGGTAATGCCAGTGATGCTGCTAACGCAGCAGAAACGAGTAAAGTTGCGGTTGAAGATAAT
>NZ_JBQSVP010000287.1:0-1038 GCF_052376345.1 Psychrobacter sp. AOP5-GZ1-6
TTTGAACCGCCCCGGTATTGTCGGAGACTCAACATTCTGAGAGAATACGACAATGAAAAGACAAACCTACACTCCTGAGATTAAAGAACGCGCCGTTCGCATGCTCATTGAAGCGGCAGGCGACTACCCCTCTACCTGGTCAGCGATTCAAGCCATTGCCCCTAAGATTGGCTGCACGCCTGAAACCCTGCGCTCATGGCATAAAAAGCACATCGATCAAACCATTCCTGCCTCAGTGCAAGCTCAAAGCCAAGATCAACGTATTAAAGATCTTGAACGTGAATGCAGAGAACTCAAACAGGCCAATGAGATCATACGTAAGGCAGCGGCTTTTTTCGCCCAGGCGGAGCTCGACCGTCTACCGAAATAATGGTCACATTTATCGATGATCACAAGCAGAAATACGGGATCGAGCCAATCTGTAGAGTACTACCGATTGCCCCATCAACCTACTACCGTACTAAAGACTTGGAGAGTTACCCTGAAAAGCGCTCGTTGCGTCAGCAGCATGACGACTATTATATCAACGAGATTAAACGCATCTGGCAGGACAGTAAATGCCGTTACGGTGTTCGTAAAGTCTGGCAGCAGATGAAGGCAGATGGTATTCATGTGGCTCGTTGTACGGTAGAGCGTTTAATGAAGCAGTATGGTATGCAAGGCATCTGGCGCGGTAAGGGCAAGATCACCACCAATAGCCGTGATGACCAAAAATGCGCTGATGACCTGATTAATCGTAATTTTAATGCCCATCGTCCTAATCAGCTATGGGTAGCTGACTTCACCTATATAAAAACAACTAGCGGCTGGGTATATACCGCTTTTATTATTGACGTGTTTGCCCGTAGCATTGTCGGTTGGAAAGTATCTAATCGCATGAACACGGATATGGTTATGGCTGCGCTAAATCAGGCGATAGCAGACAGGAACAACCCTAAGGATGTCATTCATCACAGTGATCGAGGGGTTCAGTACTTATCCATTCGCTATACTGACAAAATGTGTGACTCTGGTATCATCGCTTCTGTCGGCACGACT
>NZ_JBQSVP010000288.1:0-1037 GCF_052376345.1 Psychrobacter sp. AOP5-GZ1-6
GCTTTCTGATTTCGAAAAACCACCATCACCTTGGATTTGAAGAAAACCGTTAACTTTCTCCAGTAAAAAATCACGTTCAAAGTGATTAGAATAACTTACTTTTTCCCATAAAGGAGATGCTTCCAATCTTTCGATAAATAGCTCTTTCGGTATGACATCAATAGGAGTCTCTCTGCGCACTCCTGTATCAGGCAGTTCCGGTGGATTATCATATTCGGGTGGTTCATAGCATATTACTGGTTTGTTATTATTGACAGGTTCATTTATTATTGCCTGTTCACCATCTTGCAGTAGTGCTGGCTCACTAGCCATGACTTTTGAAATACTTGCGGTTGTACAACTTGCTAATGACAGTGACATTGCTATAAAAATAAGTTTAACCACGAAACACACCTAATTAATTGTCAAGCCTGTTAACATAGCCAAGTTGCACTCTTTGATAGAATGACTGGTTCGGTTCATGCCCCAAAGCTCAAACAATATATTGTTATAACGAATATAAGTATGTAAGGTTTCATTGTCACTTAGGATTTCGTTGTTTTCTACTTTGACTGAATATTGCTGATAAAGCTGATTCAGTATTGCAGCAGCTTTATCGTGATCATTAATGACTATATTGATAATTTCTGTCATAGCACTTTTTTCTTGATCCAATAGCTGATGTCCATACTTGTTTCTTTGTTTTACGTTTAAAGGTGAATAAGCAATTTTAGTTATCTTTTCTGACTTCGAAAAACTACCATCACCTTGGATTTGAAGAAAGCCATTAATCTCACTTAATCTAAAACTGGATCTGTCTTCATCTTTACGTTCTGTTTGCTCCCATAAGGGAGAGGCTTTTAATCTTTCAATAAATAGCTCTTTCGGTATGACATCAATAGGAGTCTCTCTCAATACTCCAGTATCCAGTGGTATAGGTTGGTTGTCATAGCCTGTCGGTTCATGACACATTACTGGTTTGTCATTATTTACAGGTTCATTTATCATTGCCTGTTCATCATCTTGCAGTAATGCTGGCTCACTAGCCATGACTTTTG
>NZ_JBQSVP010000289.1:0-1028 GCF_052376345.1 Psychrobacter sp. AOP5-GZ1-6
GTCAATCCAAGATAAAAGAAGTGCATCCCATATCATGAAACAGTTTTGGTAAATTATTCTCCATCCACCCTTGGCGTAGAAACTTAGCCTGCGCCCACTTCTTTTCGATGGGGTTCAAGTCAGGGCTATAGGCTGGTAGAAATAATAGTCGATGTCCGTGCCTATTAAGCAGATTTTTCACTCGTTTGTGAGAGTCTGTCACTTGAGAAAAGCTACCGTCACGAAGCAGACAGCCACACGCTAGTACTACTACCTCATGATGGTGAAATACTACGTCCGGATGCCAATGACATTCAAAGCATCTTGAGTCAAAACCCAGCCAACCTCGCTGACAGACAAGACCGCATCACCGCCATTCGTTCACAAGTTGCCCAGCACACTCAGCAGAGTGACCTATATCGTTACGACAACCGCTTAGTTGGCACCTATACTGGCAGTAGCACCAGTGAGCAATCTATTGACTCGGACAGCCCTAGTATCCACAGTCGCTTCTTACACAGTCATAGCCACCTAAATGACGACGGACTCACTGCGCTGACCGCCCGCTACCAACAGAGCGCACAGCAGCTTGCCAACCTTGGCAGCCTAACTGGTAATATCCGTCATCTGAATCTGCCAAGCGCCCACTATATCGATGGCAATCCTTATCTGACCGATCCGATCAGTCTCGTCTCCATACATCAGCACATTAACAATCATATACCCGCAGACTGGTTGGGCGCAGTTGCCTTTGACCCTATTACCTTGCAGCCTAATACCAACCATGCCAGTCATGAAAATGATGACGACAATGACAATAATAACAACAACGTTCATCACATCAATGCCTGCTACCTACCGTTTCCGCATCATCACCATATTCCCTATGGCGCACAGTTAAGCGAACTTGGGCAACCGCATCCGAGTCTGACAGGACTCATGAGTGCCAGTATCATAGACACAGACAGCAGTGCTATCACCCATGACCGTAACCACCGTGCTCATATCAGATACCACTGGCAATCCGATGACAGTAATGGCAGTGATAA
>NZ_JBQSVP010000290.1:0-947 GCF_052376345.1 Psychrobacter sp. AOP5-GZ1-6
GAACACTGTAGGTTTGATATGTTGAGTGGCCTAACAATTCATTAGTTATATTTTTTACCTAACAAAGGACGTTGTAACTGTGGATAATTTATTATGAAAAATTTGATTTTATTAGCCTCCACGCTTATCTTCTGTGGCTGCACAATGGATGATACAAAACTAAATATTAATCATTCATTGGATGCAAGTCAGGCTTTGAGTGTAGAAAAAAATAGCCCTGAGACCACATCAAACGATAAATCAATATATCTATACAACTCCCCATCGGATCCATCCATAATAGATGATTATGATTTCAAACCTTTTGAGTCTGAAGGTAAATGGGGCTATAAGTACCATGGAAAAGTTGTCATTGCACCTGAGTACTCATTTGCAGGAGAATTTTTAAGTGGTTATTCTAGAGTTAAAAAAATAATAAATGGGGGCTAATAAATACAAAAGGTGAAGTTCTACTGCCTTTTGAGTATGACAATATAGATATGTTCAATGAAGGGTTCGCATCAGTTCAAAGAAACGGTAAACGCGGCTTTATCAACGAGCAGTTTGTAGAAGTAATTGAGTGTCAATACGATGAAGGCTATGATTTTAACGAAGGCCTAGCGAATGTTAAGCTAAATAACAAATGGGGATTTATTAATAAAAAAGGAGAAGTCATTATTCCATTTATATATGATGACGCTGATAGATTCAGAGATGGAGAAGCTCAGGTTATCAAAGATGATGAAACGTTTTTAATAACTATGAGTGGAAAACGTCTGGATACTCCAGTTACTACTGATTATTTATATCAGCTTGAATAATAAAAGTTTTGACCCCTGCCTTTAAATCCGTACAGATAAACTTAACTCTTTTAACAGGCTTAACAATTAATTAGGTGTATTTCGTGGTTAAACTTATTTTTGTAGCAATGTCACTCTCATTAGCAAGCTGTACAAGCTTAAGTACTC
>NZ_JBQSVP010000291.1:0-934 GCF_052376345.1 Psychrobacter sp. AOP5-GZ1-6
GTTGAACCGTCTTGCTCTCTCATAGTGATAGTCATCAGGGTAACGCTCAACGTCTTTACGTAGTGCATCATCTGGTATTTTTGATGGCGTAACATTGCGAGTGCTCTTACTATGCAGCCGTTTCTTCCACTTTTGAATGGTGGTTGGACTAATGTCATAAAAAGAGGCTGCCTCGGCAAAAGTCATGCCACCTGCTAAGCTTTTAAGAACTTGTTTGCGATAATCTAGTGAGTAAGTCATGATAACTGAGTATATCTATTGAGTTATTTTATCTTATAACACTTTTATATTTAATACACTATAAAAACGTTGAGCTTAAGTTTACAAAAAGGTAAGAGTTTATAATGAAAAAAATGCATTTAGAAGTAAGATTTATATTGTCAGCTTATCTTTGTAAGGATTTAACTGTTAAAAAACTTGAGTCTTTTATATATAGAAACGATAATTTATTAGAAAGTATAATTGGTAATGAGGCATATCTTAATATTATACAAATAGATTACGAAAGCGAAAATTCATATCATAATTTTAATACTGAGATTACAAAAGTATGTGGTATAAAAAAATACTATTATCAAGTTATTTATTTAATAGTAAAATATCATTTGAAATTAATAACTTTGACAGAAATACTTGTTTTACTAGATGAGCTAAGTGATGAGCTAAATAGCAAACTGAATTATGACTGTAATGGTAATAAAAGTTATGAATATAAGTTACCTGTTGATTTAGCTGGCTATAGTTCGGAGGTTAATACACATGGAGAAGACTTTTATAGAGACAATGCAGATAAAGAGATATATAAATTATTAGATGCTATAGATGAAGGTAGATTTGTATATGATTACTTTATTAGTAAACTAGGTTCAGACAATGAAAAATAAAATAACTATTAGACCTCTTGCAAAAGTAGTTTCAAATCTCAAAGTATATA
>NZ_JBQSVP010000292.1:0-918 GCF_052376345.1 Psychrobacter sp. AOP5-GZ1-6
TAGACCTCTTGCAAAAGTAGTTGTAAGACACAAAGTATATTATTGAACTCTACTTACTTAATAGATATGCCAAACATAGATAAGCTACTCAAACAAAGTAACGCTGGTTTTAAACGCTACACTGGCATTCATAAAGCCACCTTTTATGACATGCTTGAGGCCATGCAAAAGCATGAAGCATCTAAGACCAAATCAGGTAGACCAAGTGTGCTCAGTCTTAAGGAGCAGATACTACTCGCCCTGACTTATTGGCGTGAATACCGCACGCTTTATCATATCAGTATGGACTTTGGTATTCATGAGTCTTCTGCTAGCCGTATCATTCGTAAAGTAGAAGACACACTGATTGACTCTGGCAAGTTTGAATTGCCTAAAAAGCTGCCTAGTCGTGTCGATGAGGACATCAATTGGTCAGTCGTCATTGTCGATGCTACCGAAACCCCTATTGAGCGTCCAAAAAAAACCAAAGAGACTACTACAGCGGTAAGAAAAAACAACACACCTTAAAAGCGCAGGTTATCGTTCATTGGCAAACTGGTTTGATACTTGATGTGCAAACCTGTAAAGGGTCAATCCACGATTTTAAGCTGTATAAAGATACTTGTCCTGATTGGTTACCTGAGAATACTAACTATCTAGCAGACAGTGGTTATCAAGGGTTAGCAAAGCTACATAACCAAACTTTCACACCATTTAAGAAACCTCGTGGTGGTCAGTTATTGGAGATATGCAAACAGGCCAATCACTATCTGGCAAGGTTCCGTATTGTGGTTGAGCACAAAATAGGCTTAATCAAGTTGTTTAAAATCGTGGCTCATAAATATCGCAACCGTCGTCAGCGCTATGATCTTAGAATGAAGCTGTTTGCTGGTATCATTAATTCCGAGCTTAAACTATGACTTTTGCAAGAGGTCTATT
>NZ_JBQSVP010000293.1:0-911 GCF_052376345.1 Psychrobacter sp. AOP5-GZ1-6
AAACTTGGGAGATTTTAATTACGCAGCCTGACGATAGTAGTCAAACCACACCTGTCTTGGCGCTCGATAGCCCAAGCCCTTTTGAATCCTAGTCTGATTATAATACAGCTCAATATACCCAATGATATCGCTAGTGGCTGCAAACCTCGTTTTATAATCTTGATGATATACTAGTTCATTCTTCAAGACGCCCCAGAAGCTTTCTATAGGTGCGTTGTCATAGCAATTACCTTTGCCGCTCATTGAGCCTGTAAACTTATGCTGCTCGATAATCTTATGGTACGCATGGCTACAATATTGGCTACCTCTATCTGAATGAACAATCAGTCCTTGAGTAGGTCGTTTGTTCTTGATTGCCATATTGAGTGCACGGCATACTAAATCAGCGGTCATGCGCTTATTGATAGCGTAGCCGACAAGCTCTTTGGTGTATAAATCTTTCACTCCAGCTAAATATAACCAGCCCTCAGCAGTCCAGATATAGGTAATGTCGCTGACCCATGCTTCGTTAGGACGCTTAGCGTCAAACCTCTGATCTAAAACATTGTCATAGACCAGCTTGTTGTGGTTTGAGTCAGTAGTGACTTTAAAGCGCTTATGACGACGGCATTTGATGCCGTGTTCCTCTTTGATGCTTCTTACCATATACAGGCTAATGTTGTGGCCTTGTTTGCTTAGATGAGCATGCAATCGATCTACGCCATAACGTTCTTTCATTTCACTGTGAGCGGCTTTAACTAGTAGCTCGCACTGATTGCGGTGTACCTGCTGTTCGCTGATGTCACGACTTAGCCAATCGTAGTAGCTTGAGGGCTTAACGCTTAATACACGGCACATAGTAGTGGTGCTAAATATCTGACGATTGTCTTTGATAAAAGCGTACTTTACGGGCTGTTTTTCGCGAAGTACGC
>NZ_JBQSVP010000294.1:0-897 GCF_052376345.1 Psychrobacter sp. AOP5-GZ1-6
TCTCATACCCATTGCAATAAAGCTAGCACCATCTCGGCATGAGGTGGTGTGGTGTTATTGGTTTAAGGAAAAAAATATGCAACGTTATCCCATGACTCCGCAAGGACATGCGGCTTTAGAAGCCGAATTAAAACAGTTAAAAAGTGTTGACCGTCCACGCATCACAGCATCTATCGCTGAAGCTCGTGAACATGGCGACCTAAAAGAAAATGCTGAATATCATGCCGCGCGCGAACAACAAGGTTTCTGCGAAGCGCGTATCCGTGATATCGAAGCCAAGCTAGGCGGTGCACAAGTTATCGATCCTACCACCCTACCAAAAGAAGGCCGTGTGGTATTTGGCGTTAGTGTTATTATCGAAAATATGGATACCGAAGAAGAAAAACAGTACAAAATCGTTGGTGATGACGAAGCAGACTTCAAAGTTGGAAAAATTTCTGTCAACTCGCCAATCGCTCGTGGTCTGATCGGCAAGTCTGAAGGCGATGAAGCCCGTATTGAGACGCCAAAAGGCGTGGTTGAATACGAAGTGATGAAAGTGATATACGATTAATGTGACAGGTTTTTATAGCTATAATTTATGACTGTTTAATTAAAAAACCTTTGTTCTTAATCATGCTGTAAAAAAGACAAAACAGCTGTATACAATTTTATCTTTCTACTTAATTCGTTTTAGCGCATAATTGCGTAAATCTAACGCATATCATCATGCAGATTTATCGCGCTGTTAACGAAAAATAATGATGGCTGAATATAGTGAGTACTGGCTATTATCAGTACTAATACCCTCGTTATTTGACATGTTTAATAGTGTCATTTAATGGGGGTTTTTTATGTAATATCTGTCACAAATCTTAGGGCGTGTCCTCATTTTAAAAATGATGATAAAAATAAGAT
>NZ_JBQSVP010000295.1:0-896 GCF_052376345.1 Psychrobacter sp. AOP5-GZ1-6
CTTTTTTTATCTTTTTTTTGAGCCCTTATCCCGAATTGGGGTTACCTAGAGTATATACCAAGCTATCTTGAGTAGCTGCCTGATTTCCAGCACTATCAGAATCAAGTAAAGCTGCAATTTTCAAATTTTGAGCATGTAGTATGGTGGCGTAGTAGACTACTTTGCCAGCTGTATTAGCGAAAACTAGAGAGATTTTATCGTTCAAGTCAGCTATTTTTTTTGCGCGTAAAAGTGCTGACGCTGCCTCTATATACCAGTAATCTGTTAGCCCCTCTAAAATTAGATTCTTCTTTTGCGTAAATAAGCTTTGAGCCAAATCGTATCCTAATGCTTCTTGGAGAGGGAGAAGAGCCGCTGGATCGCTTGAATTAATTGTATTATGTACTTTAGTACCATCACTACGATCTTTCATTTCCACAACTTTGACAATATTTAGTTCATCAGGCCCTACTAGAAATGGAGAGTGAGTGGTATAGATAGTTTGGTTTTGTTCCGCTAATCTTGATATTGTTGTTCTAAAATCTCGTTGCTTCAAAGCATGAAGGCTCATGCCTGGTTCATCTAGAAGAAGAATAGCATTTTTATGTTTATCCGCAGCTTCTGCAAAGAAAATTATAAAAAACGACACAAGCCATTGAAAACCCTCTGATCGTTGATCTAACTCAATATCGACACCCATATCGTCTTCTACAACAACTTTCAAGTACTGACCATCAGCTGTTACTCTTAGTTTATCGGCTTCTGGTCTGTTAGGGTTTGGCATCCATATTTTTCGAATTTCTCTCGTGAGATGAATGCTTGCCGCATTTAACAAATAACTCCTCCTATCTAGTTTGTCTTGGTAGTCCTTCAATGCTTTTGGATTATTAGCATTTGGGACTGGAGTATTACCAAAG
>NZ_JBQSVP010000296.1:0-894 GCF_052376345.1 Psychrobacter sp. AOP5-GZ1-6
TCGTCACTGACATAGCTCGTATCAGCAGCGCCATCGATCAGCGTGTAGGGCGCTTGTTGATGGGTTTTGGTTTGCTGTTCCTCTGCGATAGTTTCTAACTGGGTCTTAATCGCTTTGTGGTCATTGACCTGACGTCCTAGTCCCGTTGCCAATTGCGTTAAGCGTTCAGCCAGATGCTGACCACCGAGTGCCGTTTGAGTGAGAGTCGGGGTGTGCTGTTGATAGTTGTGTTGCTCAGATTGCGCATGGGTTTGCGGCTGGGTAGAGAATACTAAAGCTTCGCCCGACTTGATATTGATTTGAGCATTAGTATTGGCATTGATGCCTTGACGTTTACTACTGGCACCATCACTTTCAGCATTAATGATACCCATCTTTAGACTAGCAGCCACTTGACCATCATCGATGTTTAGCTGCGAGTACGCTTGCTCATCTCTATGATCGGTAATCCATTCTGATAGGCCATTGCCCGTGTTGCGATAGCCACTCTCAACAGCTTGTTCATTGTCCGTGGCGAATAGGCTAGGGCGCGTGCTGGACAATAAGCTACCCGTATTGATTAAGTGCTCGCCATCACCGATCGACTGCATCAGAGTTTGGTCGTCAGTTCTATGAGTGAAGTGACTGCCATAGTTGGCCCCTGCTTGGGCCTCTGTCCGATTGATAGGTTGGGCAGGGCTGTCCAGTAGATAGCTTTTGGTCGGGGTCATATGATTGCGACTGTCGGTATCGCTTTGAGCATCTGTGATACCAGTCATTGGCGGTAGCACGCGTTTGCTATATAAGCTACCCACCCATGGCGTGTCTGCGGTAATCAGACGCAGCTGGGTTAAGTGAATGCCTGCCTCTAGAGTGGAGGCATGACGTTCATGATGGCGACGACTGATGGTTAGA
>NZ_JBQSVP010000297.1:0-890 GCF_052376345.1 Psychrobacter sp. AOP5-GZ1-6
AATAGATTAGTGAGGTGCTCTTCTTTTTTCAATCACTTTCGAAGTTGAGAGTGGGGTCTCTTTGGTAATTCATTTACAAATTCAATATGATGCGGAGATTTGTAACCAGTAAGACTTTCCAAAGCATTCCTCATAGAGCTCTTTAATACTGTTGTACCTATTGGGATAAATCGTCTTAGGCACGCCATTGTAGTAATTAACAAGCCACGGTTTGAGTATTCAAAAATAAAGTGATTATTAATGAGTACACTATCATGAATGTGGATCAAGTAAACATTGGTTTGTCGTACTGGGTAGTACATAAATTAAAATAAATATATTCATAAAATCAAATATATAGTGGGATACTTTCAACATGAGGCGAGCGTTACAATGGAAGTTATGAGGCAGTATTTAACACATTAAGGCATAAATTCTTTATCTCTAACGCTATAGGTGGTGAGTCATTCATGGTGGGATAAATTGATAGCTTTTATTAAAAAAACGTCGATAAATGAGTAGGGCATTGATTGTACAACCAAGCGTGCTACTCACACATATCAAAAACATCGTTATTATTTGGTAACGAACGGCTTGAGTAGGATCAGCCCCCGCAAGAATTTGTCCTGTCATCATGCCCGGCAAACTGACGATACCAACGACTAGCATAGAGTTTAATGTTGGCGTCATACCAGTGATAATGGCCGAGCGTATAGGCTCGTGTACCGCTTCAAATGGCCGCGCAGATAGGCTTAGCATCATCTCGATACGCCCCCGCTGCTCATAAAAAGATTCAATCAGTTGGTTGCTAGTCAAAGCAATAGCAGTGAGAGAGTTGCCCAATATTAATCCTAGTATGGGAATGATGAATTGCGGAGTGTACCAAGGCTGCACTTTTAAAATAATCATAA
>NZ_JBQSVP010000298.1:0-879 GCF_052376345.1 Psychrobacter sp. AOP5-GZ1-6
GTAGGCATAAGTTTTATTGGTAAGGATATATTTTTTTCTTTGTACTTGTGAAAATTTATTATAATCATTTATTGGTATTCGTTTATAACCTAGTTGATCAGCTTCCTCGGGATAGTATTTAAAATAACGGTCGAAAGTTTTTTTTAATGATGGCACTGAATACCATAAGCTTTCCTCTTTTCCGACAAGTTCGTCTCCGACTTCTGCTTGGACGTGTGCTAAAAAATGTGCTATTCGCAGAGGAGTTGTCATTCCAAATTTTGGCATATATTTATTTAGTAAGGCTCTCACTACCTCCCGCTTGCGAGTATTAGCGTCAGGGAACATTTTTTGCATTTGTTGTTCGGTTATGAGAACTGCGACCTGAGTAATCTTAGCTTCCTCTACAGTTAGTTTGTCACTAGCTTGAGCGCATGACACTTTCTCTTGACCTGTTAAGATCTTAAAAACTTCAGGGTTACAGGTGTTAGAGTTACTCATTACATACTCTCCCTACCATCAACATTTATCAAATGGATTTTAATGTCTTGCTCAATGGACGTACTCATAATCTCAGTATAACCATCTTCATCAGTCGTACCTTCAAACACTTCGCCAGTTATTTCAGCCTGTGCAATATAATCGGTAAAGCTATAAGGGATGTCATCATCATCGGCGAATCTTACTAGAGCCTTATATTGTCCATGTTTTAAGTGAACCTTAATCTCATCAGGATCAGAGCTATAGAAAGTCTCAGTATTTCCTTCAATATCGGTAACACCCTCAAACGTCTCTTGCGTATTCTCATTGATAGCAATATATGGTGTGTTGGCATAAGGAATATCATCGTCGTCAGCGAACTTAAATTGTGCTTTATACATTGCGCCAGCCACTAAACTA
>NZ_JBQSVP010000299.1:0-877 GCF_052376345.1 Psychrobacter sp. AOP5-GZ1-6
GACTACTCCGACGGCGTATCGCTTGCGGTTTCATCTAAAGAACGATGATGAAGTTCCTTATAGCTACACGCCGTACATAATAACTAATGAAAATACAGATGAAAAATTTGAAGGGATAACGGATAACGACGGTCATACTGAGACTTACTATTCTAGTACTCCTGATGGTTTTAATGTTCATCTACAGATTGAGGGCATAAAATATGGCGAATAATTTACCAACTAGCGGAGGTAGGGCGTCAAACGGTAAAGACTATACGGTTGAATGTACGATATCTGATGTCGCACCGTTTACTGTACATTTTAGACAGCCAAAAGATATGGCTGGACGCTATGGGTTTGATTACCCAAGAGATGCTGATAGGTATCCTATAGAAGAGGTTACTAAAAAGCTTAGTAAAAAGATGGTCTACACGCGGGAAAAGTTGTACAAAGACTCTATAGCGAAATTTAATAATATTTACTTGCAAAGTGCTAAGCTGTCTAAACAATTAAAAAGTAAAGACTATCTACCTGCTTGGCTAGTCATATTTCCAGATACGACCACTGCGAAATATAAAGGTGGCTCAGATATGCACTCTCATGGTATCCAACTTGACTTAGAACTACAGCAATTGATTGGCAACACCTCATCATTGAGCGCAAGTAAGTTTAAAACGTTGAGGTTTGAATCGTCAGCTCCTGAGAAGTTGACCATTTCCCCTAAAACTATACCAATAGCTAAGATTCTCGCCAAAGGTCGTACAGTAACAACTGTAAATGATACTAAAGGTAAAACCAGAAACGATTATATTAGTAAAAGAGCTGTATTAATTAGGGGTGTTAAAAATGAATTATTGAAAGAACACGTAAGTATTGCTGTTTACGCTGTTTCAAA
>NZ_JBQSVP010000300.1:0-876 GCF_052376345.1 Psychrobacter sp. AOP5-GZ1-6
CATCGATAACCGTAATCGTTTGAGTAGATGATAACGGCCGCTCATATAAATGCTGGCAGGCATATTTTTGCACCTTTAGAACCAGTCCGATTTTTAAACCATTATTTAATTCCAACTTTCCTAGCTTACGTAGATTCTCAAGAGTGAAAGCATTGCGCTCTACCCAGTCCGGTACCAACTGCTCTGTTACTTCAGCTGCTTCAATACGATTAACCGCAAAATTCCGATGTGCCTTTAATAAGACATTATCATCCATATGATCATTCGTTGGATTAAACCCAGTAAGATAGATCATATTGTCGATAAAAATAAGTCCTCTAGGATAGATTACTCTAACGGTAGGATTGTCACGCCATTTGTTTTGATAGCTGATTTGAAGCTGCTTGTTGTGTAATAACGCCTGATGAATGCTAACCAGCACCTCACTATCAAGCTTTGGTGCTTGTACGATACTAGGCAGGGTAATGAGATGATCTTGCCACTGCCCTAGCTTACTTTGATTGAAGCTGGTCTTATCTTGTCGGTGTAATTGACTAAGCTTATCGCTAATACTTTGCTTGAAAGACGTTGGTAAATAGTTTGCGGTATATTTATCAAGCATCTGCCAAAAGAACACCGTTTGCTCATTAATGACATCGATACTAAAACTTGGCTCAATATAAAACCGTGCGGTCTTGCCGCTGATATTCTGACTCCAAGCTGGCAGACGCATTAAAGCATCGCTGTGAAAGACGTCACTGAACATTTGATTGAGACTCGTTAGGTCATTCTCTAAATTTTTACGCTCGTTTGCGTAATGGTCAGGGTTATCGCCATAGACACTCATTAATTCCGTGAGTGAGATAGCCTTGTCTTTACTACGTGGCAGGCGTTGAT
>NZ_JBQSVP010000301.1:0-875 GCF_052376345.1 Psychrobacter sp. AOP5-GZ1-6
TATAAAGTCAACGTATACAGTCAACCTATATAAACTCACTACATTGTCATCCTCGCTATAGTCATGCCACTATAAAATTATGACAGCGTCTCGCTTGAAGTATGAGATATGCGTCTACACTCGGCTGCCTTGTACTATGTTAAATGGAATCGACTATAATCAGACCAATATATTTACCAGAAATATTGGCTACTTGATAAAAGAATACCTTAAAGAATAACTACATTACAAGGCTCTATTATTAATGCTAACGTCTCTTTTGGACAGTCTAAAATTACTGATTTCGACTGCAAACTTTAACTAAATATCAACAAGGAGTGCAATGAGTCCATCATAGCTATTAGCTAGTATTAGAGACAGCTCTGTATAGAGCCTACTTTTAATGACTAGCTAGGAAGCATAATGAATAATAATATTGATCATACCGACCCCGCTAAAGACATGAATACCGAACGTGGCAATGGGGGTGAAACCCATCAGCGTGCTGGTGATGACGTCAAAGCTTTGACGACGCAACAAGGCGTTGCCATCTCCGACAATCAAAACTCTCTAAAGGCAGGCTCACGTGGCCCGACATTGTTAGAGGATTTTGTATTACGTGAAAAAATCCATCATTTTGACCATGAGCGTATTCCTGAGCGTATCGTCCATGCGCGCGGTAGTGCTGCACACGGTTATTTTGAGCTGACAGAGTCTCTAGAAGAGTACACCACGGCGAAAATTTTGACTGAAACAGATAAGCAGACGCCTTTGTTTACTCGCTTTTCAACAGTAGCTGGTAACAAAGGCTCAAAAGATACGCCACGTGATGTGCGTGGTTTTGCCGTAAAAATCTATACCGAAGAAGGCAATTGGGATATCGTTGGTAACAACAT
>NZ_JBQSVP010000302.1:0-866 GCF_052376345.1 Psychrobacter sp. AOP5-GZ1-6
TAGTATGACCAACAAACGCAACCAATATACCCGAGAATTTAAATTAGAAGCGATTAGCTTAGTCACTGATCACAACCGCACCATACCTGATGTGGCAAGCTCACTGGGTATTGGCAAATCTACCCTGCAGAAATGGCTGAGTCAGTACCGTCAAGAAATGAGTGGCCAAGTGCCTAAAGTCGGCAACGCTTTAACGGATGAACAGCGCGAGCTTCAAGAATTGCGTAAGCAGGTTAAGCGGCTGACTATGGAGCGCGACATATTAAAAAAGGCTTCTGCTCTGCTGGCCTTGGACAGCCTGAACGGCTATCGCTGATAAGCAAGCTTGCAGAGCAAGACAAACGGGCCAGTAAAAGCCTTTTATGCAAGTTGTTTGGGGTATTGAGGAGCAGTTACTACTATGGACTAAAGCCCAAGCCCATCAGCCTTGAAGCCGTCAAAACTAAAGCATTAGTCCGCCAAATATTTAACGACTCAAAGCGCTCAGCAGGCGCTCGCAGCATTGCCGCTATACTAATGAATGAACACGGCATCAAGCTGACCCGTTATATGGTAGGTAAACTTATGAGCAGCATGGGGCTTAAAAGCTGTCAGTTAAAGACGCATAAATACAAGCACTGTGATGAAGAACACAAAGCTCATGACAACATACTGAACCGTAACTTTAGCCCCACATCGCCCAATCATGTCTGGACAGGTGATGTCACTTATGTTCGCATTAAAGGCGGCTGGTGCTACCTAGCTATCGTTTTAGATTTATATGCTCGTCGTATTGTTGGCTTTGCTGTATCAGATTCGCCTGACAGTATGCTGACAACCAAAGCGCTGCAGATGGCGTATCAGTCGCGCTTAAAGCCAAGTGGGGT
>NZ_JBQSVP010000303.1:0-861 GCF_052376345.1 Psychrobacter sp. AOP5-GZ1-6
CTTTTATGAAGATAACCCGTTGTAAACTAAGTAAAAAATTACAGCGAAGGCTGTTAGAGTTTTTTACAGCTGAAGTGACTGCTAGAACAGCCGCAGACTTGCTTGATATTCAGCCTAATACTGCTGCACTTTTTTATCATAAAATAAGACTTGTGATAGATTACCATCTCTCATTAGAAGCTGATGAGCTTTTTGATGGAGAAGTCGAATTAGATGAAAGTTACTTTGGCGGTGTACGCAAAGGCAAAAGAGGTCGCAGGGCTGCTGGTAAATCCGCTGTATTTGGTATTCTAAAACGAAACGGTAAGGTGTATACCATTGTCGTAGCAGACACCACCAAACAGACTACTCTAATGCCTGTTATTAAGCGTGAAATCAAGCCTGACAGCTTTGTTTATACGGATAGCTATCGAAGCTACAACGCGTTAGATGTGAGCGAGTTTAAACACTTTAGAGTCAATCACTCTATAGAGTTCACTTGCACTAAAAACAATTACATCAATGGCATTGAGAACTTCTGGAATTAGTCCAAACGAACTCTCAGAAAATATAATGGGATTAATAAGAAAAACTTCCATTTGTTTTTAAAAGAATGTGAGTTTAGATTTAACTATGGCTCACCATCTAATCAGCTGAAAACCTTGAGAAAATGGTGTGATATTTAATCCTTATCTACTACAGCCCCCTAAATAAAGTAGAGGCATTATATTTCAACGTGGAACTGGTATGAGTTTTTCTGGCGTGCTGTGTCTGCGCTGATCGATGCTGCATGAAATTCATCCTAGTCTCACTATATCGTTTTTATACTAAATTCACTATAGCATTATTGCCTATAGTAAATATCGGTTGATTTATTAAATT
>NZ_JBQSVP010000304.1:0-848 GCF_052376345.1 Psychrobacter sp. AOP5-GZ1-6
CTGAACCGCCCCGGTATTGTCGGAGACTTAATATTCTGAGAGAATACGACAATGAAAAGACAAACCTACACTCCTGAGATTAAAGAACGCGCTGTTCGTATGCTGATCGAAGCAGCAAACGACTATCCCTCCACATGGTCAGCTATTCAAGCCATTGCCCCTAAGATTGGCTGCACGCCTGAAACCCTGCGCTCATGGCACAAGAAGCATATAGATCAAACTATCCCTGCATCGGTACAAGCTCAAAGCCAAGAGCAACGTATTAAAGATCTTGAACGTGAATGCAGAGAACTCAAACAGGCCAATGAGATCATACGTAAGGCAGCGGCTTTTTTCGCCCAGGCGGAGCTCGACCGTCCACCGAAATAATGGTCACATTTATCGATGATCACAAGCAGAAATACGGGATCGAGCCAATATGTAGAGTACTACCGATTGCCCCATCAACCTACTACCGTACTAAAGACTTGGAGAGTTGCCCTGAAAAGCGCTCGTTGCGTCAGCAGCATGACGACTATTATATCAGCGAGATTAAACGTATTTGGCAGGACAGTAAATGCCGTTACGGTGCGCGTAAAGTATGGCAGCAGATGAAAGCTGACGGATTAAAGGTTGCTCGGTGTACCATAGAGCGATTAATGAAGCAGTATGGTATGCAAGGCGTTTGGCGTGGTAAGGGTAAGATGACCACCACCAGCCGTGATGACCAAAAACGCGCTGATGACTTGGTCAATCGTAACTTTAATGCCCGTCGTCCTAATCAGCTTTGGGTTGCAGATTTTACCTATATCAAGACACTGAGTGGCTGGGTTTATACTGCTTTTGTTATTGATGTGTTCGCTCGTGCC
>NZ_JBQSVP010000305.1:0-836 GCF_052376345.1 Psychrobacter sp. AOP5-GZ1-6
ATAAATATAAAATTTTTACATGAATAAAGCGGCTAAAATTAAGTAGCCGCCTTGTTTTATTACCTTAGATTGTTACTTCAAGCATTTTCTAGCTTAGGCCGAGCTTTATTAATTGCTTTCAATAATGCCTTTTCAAACTGACCTTCTTTAAATTGAACCAGATATGAATGTGCCGCACAGAAATTGCGGACATCGCGCCACTCATGGGCGAGGTTGGCAGCCCAGTCACAATATTGTTTGCCAGCACTTGGCTCATTTTTCAGTGCTTTTTTGGTCGTAGGATGTAGTATTAGCTCAGGTAATATCGCCTCTAGTAACTTAGTTGGTGGACTCATAAAAGTGTCATCCACGTGCAAGCTTTTGCTGGCAGGGTGGTAGACCAATAATGAACCGGCATGAATCATCTCATTAGGTGAGATATAGTAAACGCCTTCTGACATAGAAAACTCGAGCTCAGGATAGCGCTCAGCGACGGCATCACTTTCGACTAAGTCATTGGCCCATTGTACGTCTGGCACTTTTTTGTGGTGCCTACTACTGCCATAAAAAGTGGCTTGTGGAAAGTCTTTGGCCATTTGCGCACAGTGTACCGTATGAAATGGATGTACGTTCAGTACAGCTTCGACATCTTGTCCATTACTGGTCAACCTCATTACTTCATCTCTAACGTCACCCGTTAAGGTATAACTGTCTAAAAACAGAAACTTGCCTGAATTTAACTTTACTAGCGAGCAGTGTGTACCAATATTTAATACGCCACCAATGCGAAATGATCCGCGTATGTTCCAAAAGCCCGACCCTAATTCATGAATTTTATCGCTCATCGATATACGTCC
>NZ_JBQSVP010000306.1:0-829 GCF_052376345.1 Psychrobacter sp. AOP5-GZ1-6
GGTGAATAATTAAAATATCGTTAGTGTAGCATGATCGATTATCTTGCTTGTGTGGCACGGCTGTTCAATCACGTATTTTTTACGCTTTAATATCAAAAAACGCACGACATAATCTGATAAGTCATCGTTACGTATAGGCGACTTAACTCAGTGGCGGAATATGTTTTTATAATGAAGTAGTCAAAAACAAGTTCAACTGATTGAAATATTTATCAAATAAATACTTAAAAAGTATGTCTAAAATATAATTTCAGTATACAGATAGTCACTTAGCGCGCATTATTGGTTAGGTAAAGAGCAATTATAGATTTAAGCGTGACTTGCGAGTATGGTATTAGCTTGTGACAGTCAGGGGCATAATCCCCTACACTAATTGACGTAGAAATGGTCTGATGATTAGAGCATTGAGTTTAGTCGCTATTGTATAGCGGAATCTGAGCGAATATCTCATACAAGATTAAACCTCAATCGGCATTTTAGTATCAGATATAGTTGAGTTCAAATAATTTCGATACAAGGAAACCGAGTGCAAGCTATACATTAGTATGGTCAGCGAGGGTGACGATGTAGCGGATTTATATGGATTTGACTATACCAGTATCTTGAATGACATTGTATAAATAAAGCGCCGTATTCATTAGTGCTAAAAAAATAATGTGCACATAGCAATGAGTACCTAACGAGAAGCGCGAGAAAATAAAGACATATTCACGGGTTAATTTGCCAAGTTGTTTGTCATGAAAAGGTTGTTTTCAGTTGTCATGATGGGTGTGCAGATCAATCGGTGCTATTACTTACTTTACTAACAATAACCGGCTATTTTTTACAG
>NZ_JBQSVP010000307.1:0-822 GCF_052376345.1 Psychrobacter sp. AOP5-GZ1-6
TATAGTCAGATGACCACAAAAATGTTATAAAATAAATCAACTAAACGATTACCACTATAAACAACTATGACTTACTCCCTAGATTACCGCAAACAAGTTCTTAAAAGCTTAGATGAGGGCATGACCTTTGCCGAAGCTGCTGTTTTCTATGATATCAGTCCAACGACCATACAGAAGTGGAAAAAGCGTCTTCACAGTAAAACCACTCGAGACATCACTCCCTACAAAATAGAGGATGAAGCCTTAGCTCAAGACGTCAAAGACCACCCTGACGATTATCATTATGAGCGAGCCCAGCGTTTTAATTGCAGTCCAACAGGCATTAGTAAAGCCTTAAAACGTATTGGTATTAGCAAAAAAAAAGACACTTGAGCATCCCAAATCTTGTCCACTAAAGCGGGCTCACTACCTAAAAAAACTTAACCACTACATCGCTCAAGGCTTTGCTATTGTCTACATGGATGAGAGTGGGTTTGAGAGTGAAACGATGCGTCCTTGTGGCTATGCACCCATCGGTAGCCCTTGCATTGACCGTTATAACTGGCAAGCCAAAGATAGAACCAACGTCATTGGTGCGCTCTATGGCAAAATGCTGTTTGCGCTCGATTGCTTAAAGACCAACATCAATAAAGAGGTTTTCTATCACTGGTGCAAATTCACGCTGATACCAAAGCTTAAGAGAAAATGCGTACTTGTCATGGATAATGCTGCTTTTCATAAAAATAAGCGTATTCAAAAACTACTGAATAGACATGGTCATCGTGTTCTATGGCTACCACCCTACAGCCCTGATCTAAATCCTATCGAGAAGAAGTGGGCTCA
>NZ_JBQSVP010000308.1:0-820 GCF_052376345.1 Psychrobacter sp. AOP5-GZ1-6
GTCAAACAAGGAAAATAGCGCCGTTAATATCGGGATATTACCTAGCTATTTGATGAAGTTTGGCAAAATTTAGCCATTTTTAGCCCATTTAGATGTCCATCGATTGAATTGAAGACACGCCCTAAACTGTTTTTGATATAAATCCATAAATGCATAGCCTAAGACTCAAGTCCTCACTAGCAGACTGAGCTTCTTCCTAGAGATGTTACGTTAAATGGTTTTCATGCAAAAAAAGTCATCGGTTCGAGTGCTCGAAAATAGCTCTGCTATCATGAGAATAATACATAAGTTTAAGTTCCAAAAAACTATCTATAGAAATCTGCTATGACCCTCCCTAAAACCTCTTTAACACGTAAATATATCCTTTTTTAGCAGCAGCGATGCTGTCTGTGTCAGCTATGGTTACTGATTTTAGCCAAGTTCAACGCGAAGCTAATCAAGGTGATGCTGATGCCTAATATGTGCTTAGGATGATATACGTCAAAGGCGAAGGCGTGCGACTAAACACCATGACTACTAAAAAATGGTTTGAGCTATGCTGAAGAAACCGTAGAGGTAAATTTGGTAAACTAAGCGTATTAATCGGAGTTTATCATGACCAAGAAAGTAAGAACCTACTGTGACGAATTTAAAGCCGAGGCAGTCAAGAAGATAGCAGACAATAATGGCAATATCTCAGCGACCGCAAAGCAGCTTGGCATCGCCATGCAGACCTTATCTAATTGGCACAATAAAGCCAATCAAGGCAAGCTTATCAGCACTCAGCAATATGAACCTGATCTTATGGCAGCTATTCAAGAAATAAAGTAGCTCAACCTGT
>NZ_JBQSVP010000309.1:0-817 GCF_052376345.1 Psychrobacter sp. AOP5-GZ1-6
CACCTAGAATGACTAGGTATCAAAAATTTCACTGCATATTGTCTAAAAAATAGTCACTGCCAGCACCACATTTGAATATTCAACATGCCCTATATTACTTTTAAATGAAATCGACTATCGTCAAGATTATAAGGCTATGATGTTTAAATGTTCAATATACCCAAATGCCTTCTTTTCTATATTATGACAATTATATAAGGTTTTTTTTATGCTGATAACTGCGCTTCGCTCTGCATACAGCCATCGCCTGTTACTCATGCGGATGAGCACTCTATCCATCTTAGGAGTGGCTGTCAGCGCTTGTAGCACCCTAGCGCCAGCCACTATAACATCTGAGACGCCTGACGCACCTGAGATAAAGCCACTGAGTGTGGCACTCGTATTAGGCGGTGGCGGTGCTAAAGGCTTTGCTCATGTAGGCGTCATTAAGGCATTAGAAGAGAATGGTATTACACCCACGCTAATCGTTGGCACCAGCGTCGGTAGCTTAGTGGGTAGCCTATATGCTAGCGGCTATACACCTGTTCAGCTTGAGCACTTAGCACTCACCACCACAGATAATGAGCTAACAGACTTCACCTTGTCCAACCAAGGGTTTATCGAAGGCATCAAGCTCAAAAATTTTATTAACGCCAAAGTGAATGGTCAAGCAATAGAAGACTTTCCTATCCGCTTTGCGGCAATTGCTACCGAAAAAAACACGCCAAAAAAAGCAGTGTTTACCACTGGTAATGCTGGATTGGCTGTACAAGCATCTTGTAGCGTTCCCAATATCTTTATCGCTCCGCGTATTCCCGAAAAAATTGGTAAAAAATAT
>NZ_JBQSVP010000310.1:0-814 GCF_052376345.1 Psychrobacter sp. AOP5-GZ1-6
TAGACCTCTTGCAAAAGTCATAGGTTTAGCTCGAAATTAATGATACCAGCAAACAGCTTCATTCTAAGATCATAGCGCTGACGACGGTTACGATATTTATGAGCCACGATTTTGAACAACTTGATTAAGCCTATTTTGTGCTCAACCACAATACGGAATTTTGACAGATAGTGATTGGCCTGTTTGCATATCTCCAGTAACTGACCACCACGTGGCTTTTTAAAAGGGGTGAAGGTTTGCTTATGCAGCTTTGCTATACCCTGATAACCACTATCTGCTAGTAATTTAGCATTGTCAGGAAGCCAATCAGGACAAGTATCTTTATAGAGCTTAAAATCGTGGATTGACCCTTTGCAGGTTTGCACATCAAGTATCAACCCTGTTTGCCAATGAACGATAACCTGCGCTTTCAAGGTGTGTTGTTTTTTCTTACCGCTGTAGTAGTCTCTTTGGTTTTTTTTGGACGCTCAATTGGGGTTTCGGTCGCATCAACAATGACGACGCTCCAATTGATGTCATCATCGACGCGACTAGGGAGCTTTTTGGGCAATTCAAACTTGCCAGAGTCAATCAGGATGTCTTCTACTTTACGGATGATACGGCTAGCAGAAGATTCATGAATACCAAAGTCCATACTGATATGATAAAGCGTGCGGTATTCACGCCAATAAGTCAGGGCTAATAGTATTTGTGCTTTAAGACTGAGCACGCTTGGTCTGCCTGATTTGGTTTTAGATGCTTCATGCTTTTGCATGGCCTCAAGCATGTCATAAAAGGTGGCTTTATGAATGCCTGTATAGCGTTTAAAACTAGC
>NZ_JBQSVP010000311.1:0-794 GCF_052376345.1 Psychrobacter sp. AOP5-GZ1-6
TTATTTAACACCGCTAGAAAAAGAGAAACGCTACTTTAACAAAAACCTCTTATCAGGTGTCCTAAATTAGTTGACCACTACAGTTAAGAAGACTAATAAACTTGAGTTGAAATACAATGCTTTTAGTTTTACTCATCGTTGCTCTCCTGATCAGAGTTTTGGTCTGAAGAATCCTTTGATTCATTGTTACTATCTTCGTCAGACACTTCTACCTCTTCATCTCCATCAGGTTCAAACTCAACACCCCAATCCGTATCTTTAAAGCCCACTAGTATTTCAACCTCTTCTTCTTTATCGCTAATCACTGGTGCGGTACGCCCATGTTCATCTAATACACCTTCTATCAGTTGCCCGTCAGGTCTTAGCATCTGAAACTCGATATCTTCAAAATTGTGCTGATAAAACAAATCATAAACATCGAGTTTATTACTAAACAGCGGAATAGTATCAGGCATCATCGGTAGCGAGTAATTGGCTTTAGCCCCCGCCACCATCTCTTTCTTCACTGCTTTTATCTTAACCGTGCCTGGGCACACCAGCTTAATACCACTGTCATCGATGGTAATCGACGCTCCAGCTGACGTTTGCAGCTTAATCCGCTTCGGACTCGACACATTGACCTGACCTGACTCACTACCGATTGTCATACTTTGCTGACTGTGCAGCTGCAACTCACCGCCTTGTGCCTGTATCGCTACAGGTTTGCTATTGGCACTGATGTGTAGTCCTGACTGACCAGCTTGACCACCGACGCCTGAGAGTGAATCAATCGTATTTGCCGCCAGCGTATAACT
>NZ_JBQSVP010000312.1:0-791 GCF_052376345.1 Psychrobacter sp. AOP5-GZ1-6
TATATTTTATTAAAAGTAATATTTATGTACGATACTTATAATTTAATTGATTATAAGTATCTTATTCTCAGTTCTTAATAGTAAACAATATGTCTATTAAGGTGATATTTTTTATTTTATAATTGGATTTACTATGAGCAAAAACAAAGAAATTGATTTAGAAAATCTAGACGTTGATGAGCTACGTGCTATTACTGAAAATGCTCAGCAGCTTATTGCTAAAAAACAACACCAACGTCTATATGATGCTTACATGCAGTTTGAGAAAATTGCAGAAGAAAGCGATGCATCTATTGAAGAGATTTTAAAAGCTGGTGAAACACTAGAGAAAAAACGTAGTATCAAATATCGCAATACAGATAACAATGAAGAGACTTGGACTGGTCGTGGTCGCAAGCCGACATGGTTGGTTGAGGCGTTAGCAGCCGGCAGCAAGCTTGAAGATTTTGTTATTTAGCAATATACGGATGCCATGATTTTAATTTGTTCTAAAAGAAGATCAAGTTGGCGCCACTTAAGCTACTATAGTTAGATTCAAATGATTTCGATATAAGAAGTCTGGTGCAGGCTATACTTTAGTATGGTTAACGGGGATGATGATCTAGCGGAATTATATGGGCTAGGCTATAGATTTATATCTATGGTAGGTTAACGATATGGTTGATTTAGTTTAAAAGAGATATAAGTCAACTGAGTGTAGAGGTATATTTAATATCTCAAGCGAGGTTAGCGCTTTAATATTACTATAGTGGAATGACTATAGTAATAAGCTCTGTATATATAGAAGCCAG
>NZ_JBQSVP010000313.1:0-771 GCF_052376345.1 Psychrobacter sp. AOP5-GZ1-6
CTCTTCACTAAATACTAAAACAAACACTTTTGCCAACATACGCAATCTACTCTCGCAAAAAAGCCGCCTATACACACTTATAGACGGCTTTTTTGTGTGCTACTTACAGCCGCTGATAGATCAATAACGACCCATTTCAACTGTCGTCTCAGCTGTCATCATATCGCCCTGCCATGACTGTACATCTATCGTGTACAGATGATCTTTTCCGCCTGAACATGGTGGCTTATATGCACCGCGGACATCGCCATTACGGCTACGATATTCAGCCACCATCTCTACACCAACTGGCACTTCATAAGTATGCCCAAACACGCGTGGCACCTCGGCTGTGGTTTGACCATCTGACAATGCATAGCTGACGATGCCATGGCCACCTTTTTGCATGCGTTTATTGCTCACATCGTTATAGACAAATACTAGGCTATCCGCACCATCAGGAATATTTGAGACAGTCATGCCTGGTGTAGCAGGACTTTTACCACCGTAGTCTAGACACTGTTGTCCCTCAGGTATGCTGTCAGCATCCCACATCTCATCGTTAAACTCTACATCCATCGCAAAGGCACTGGCAGATAAAGCCAATGCACTTAGAGCAACCACTTTTTTTAAGGTAAAAACTTTCATAATTATTCCTTTAGGCAATTGGTATATTAGCGTAGATAGGAAACATCGTTTTCAATAGAAAATAAAACTCATAAACATTAATTAATAATAACTTTATAATACATGAGCATTGTTAAGTTGATTGTATCTTTTAGAGAGTTTTGT
>NZ_JBQSVP010000314.1:0-770 GCF_052376345.1 Psychrobacter sp. AOP5-GZ1-6
TCTAACTATCAGCGGGTTAAAACTAAATTCTAGAAAAATTATCATTAGTTTAATCATTGACAATATTAACCTGACCAATATTTTTCGTAATAACAGCTCTCTATATTCTTATTCTTCTGATGATATAAATATTATTCCTAATAATTACTCAAGAACTCTCACTGGACAAAATAGGTTAAATAAATATGAGTTGAAAATACGAAATACCTCAGTTCTTCAAATAAGAAAGTTTGAAAAAAACTATATATACTCGATATATTCTAATATTGAATCAAAGGCAGTAATATTTCGTATATACCAACTAGTCAGTGAAGCAATAAACATTATCAGTTTTCACTTAATAAACTACACTATAGAAGAAAAATATGACGAGATATCCGATTCGATTACCTTGCAAATCAATAGTTATGGAAAGAACCGTAGCCATTCTTCAAGTGTAATACCATCTAGCCATATTGATAATAGAAATATTGATAATTTTGTATCAAATTATGTTAATTATTTTTTAGAAAACGAATCTAAACTTTCAAGTCCTTTATATACATGGTGGTATCGCTTATATAACTATAAAACAGATATTGAAAATAATGTTCTCATTTTAAGTGTTGCAATTGAGGCATTGAGTCTAAAATATGTAAAAGAATTTCAGAATATCGATCAAATTTATGACTTTCATGATATAAAAAAAATAGGAAAACTTATAAAAGATTCAGATGCTTCTAAAGAGCTAAAAACCAAAGTTCAAAAATATATTGGCAATCTAAACTCTT
>NZ_JBQSVP010000315.1:0-756 GCF_052376345.1 Psychrobacter sp. AOP5-GZ1-6
AAGCTCTCCAAACACCGTTTCAACCAAAGAGCGATGATTGAGTAGTGCCTCATCCATCGGCTTGAGTAATTGGGGTTTCATATTACGCCGAAGTTTGGTTATCAACGTGGTATCACTGTGTTTTGTGAGCCACGCGTTTAGGGCTTTACTGATATAGCCTCTATCACCAAATAGTTTTCCAAATAAAGACGTTGCCATATCCTTAACAGGCACTCTGTCATCCGTATTGCCCGCAGTGACTTTAACAGATACAAGCTCGCCCTTGTGATTGATAATGGCATGCAGCTTAAAGCCGTAAAACCAGCCCATACTACCTTTACCTCTTTGCGCCATACTCTCAAAGACTTTATGACGGTAGATACGCTTGTTATGACAAACTGCTATCTTGGTTGAATCAATATAGCTGATACCTGTACAGTCGCCCATCATGCTTTGCAAGTAGGCACATAGTGGCATGATACTGCGCGGCATAAGCTCTATAAATCGCGAGTAGCTCGGCAGGTTTGGAAACTCCCGTTTCATCATGCCAAGCATATGGTGGTAGTAAAAAGACTTAAACTGTCGATACCGCAGTTGATGAAACAGTACCAAGATGGTCATAATCTCTGCTACACTTATCTTGCATGCTCTTAGCCTTTGGTGTCCCGTTGCGATTAAATGAGCGTCAAACTCAGGTTTGAATTGCTGATAAAAGTCGTCAATATGGCAGTATAGTTCGGTTAGGTTGTCTGAGCTATGCTGAAGAAACCGTACAAC
>NZ_JBQSVP010000316.1:0-750 GCF_052376345.1 Psychrobacter sp. AOP5-GZ1-6
TTTGGTACAGCCCGGGCAAGTCAGCGCAATGAGGACGAGGGCGTTATAGCTAGTTTAACAATGATTTTAGCGGGATTGTTTATGGTATTCTTAGGCCCTTCATTAATACATGGCGTAATGTTATTTGGGCAAGTTTAAACAAATATAGTCAATCCAACTTAAAGTTGTAACAGCAGACATTGCTGAATAAGTGATTTAGATTATTCTCACCCCAGCCTTGCCTGAGCGTTTTTACTTCAGCCCACTTCTTCTCAATAAGATTTAAATCAGGACTGTAAGGCGGTAGCCATAGAATACGGTGACCATGTCGGTTTAATAGCTTTTTGATACGTTTGTTCTTATGAAATCTGGTACTCGAGCATAGCTCTCCCCTTGCACTCGGGCAAAGCAGTGCTTTGCTTTATCCTCGCTTTCATGGCAGCTTCTACGCCGGATTTACTACAGCCCAAACGAGCAGCTCTTTCATAGTAGTAAGCGTCAGGATAGTCAGTAATGTCTTGTTTTAGGGCATCATTAGATATTTTGCGCGGTGCTCTGACGATGGGCTTGATACTGATGTCTTTTTTCCAGTTAATAATGGTGGTGGGACTCATATCATAAAGCTTGGCTGCGGTGCGCACGCTCATGCCTTGTTCAAGAGACTGTAGTACCTTTTTACGAAGGGTAATGGGGTATGTCATGGTAATTAGCGAGCTGGAATTTAGAATTATCGTAACAGTTCTTGGTAGGGTTTACTATACTTTGAATTAT
>NZ_JBQSVP010000317.1:0-749 GCF_052376345.1 Psychrobacter sp. AOP5-GZ1-6
GTCAGCGGTTATTTATACAAAAAAATGTCTAAACAATTTTAAAACTCGTTACACAAAACTAAAATAAGACACTTCATGAAAAAATCATACCTCATCGCTAGCGGACTCATTGCAGTACTATTAACAGGCTGTATAGATAATATAGCGGGGATTAATAACTCAAAACCTGATAAATATATTCTGAATAGTGAAGGTGGCTGGGCATTAGATTGTGTATCAAACCAACCTTTGGGTTCTGACGGCGATTATTTTTGGGATTATAATAACCTACCCCATGGCACCGTAGACTATGTCTGTAAAGAAGGTAGAGCATACCTACCTGGGCAAGCACCCAATTGTGACGTTCAAGAAGGCTTTTGCCCACCTGATAAAGATACCAAAAAATGCTATGACTATGAAACTTCAGTATATTACGCAAAACAATGTAAAGAAGGTGACCATTTGATCGGTTATTGGCAAGGTAATAAATGGATGAACAGAGAGGGTAACGCCGCCAATCCAGTCTGGGTTGAGGGCGAATGGGCTGGATTATAATTCAAGTTTCTAAAAGCTTTTCATTCTTAAACAGAACTATAATTCTTTCTGAATATGTCATAAACAACCGCTTTCATCATTAAAGATGTCAGCGGTTATTTATGCACAAAAATGTCTAAACAATTTTAAAACTCGTTACACAAAACTAAAATAAGGTACCTCATGAAAACATCATACCTTATTGCCACCAAATACCACTGACCTATAGCTAGATC
>NZ_JBQSVP010000318.1:0-740 GCF_052376345.1 Psychrobacter sp. AOP5-GZ1-6
CCCTAGAAGGTTACTATAAGGGCGAGTATAGGCAATGGGGCTGGGCGATTAGAGAATTTGTCTCTTGTTATGACCGTTAGTATGAAGATTTTTCAGTTCCAGAGGGTGGTCATGTGATTAATAAGTATGTGTTCATATTTGCTATATCTTTTTTAGTTTGCTCGTGTAGCAGAGGCATTACCACATCAGATGCAGAAGCTTCCGATAGTAATATAAAAATAGAGAAATATTCTGACGCAAATATAAGAGAAATCGAGCTTGGTAAATCTTTTAGTCTAGATCAAATTAAAAGCACGTCCACATTCGACGGTGAATTTAAGAAACTTAGTGACGTTGAGTGTGGCGGTTTTTTTACGGAAGCCGAGATAGGTGAGAGTGGGGAAGAAGCCATTTATCAGTATGGCAATATGGAAGTTGATATCACAGGGGATCAGGGTGTGATCATGAAAATAGTGGGCATTCCTGATGGGCTTCGTATTAAATACAATGAACTATTAATCGATAACAACTTCAATCCCAAAAGCTTAAACTTTGAAAAATTTGAAGTTGATGAAAATGAGGCAACCGTCTCAGACCATACTGTTGGCATAGAGTCTACTAATATAAAAACAGCTTACGATACGATGTACTCAATCCGTGAAAAGACCAGTGATGAGTCATTACAGCTAAGCTTTTTGGATAATAAGCTGGTTGCTATTAAGGTTTTGGTCCAGTGTTGATTTATAGTTAATGCTATATAA
>NZ_JBQSVP010000319.1:0-710 GCF_052376345.1 Psychrobacter sp. AOP5-GZ1-6
AGAGCGACCGTATTCTCATAACTCTGCTTGAGCTTATCAAATCTGGTGGCAACTGCCCTATACTGTTTTAGCTTAGCAAAAGCATTTTCTACTAAGTGGCGTACCTTGTACAAGTTCCAGTCCATATGGTCGTTAGAGGACTTTGTATTTCGTTTCCGAGGGATGTTATCACACGTCCCTGCTTGTTCAATATGGGCTCGTAGCGCATCAGAATCATAGCCTTTATCGGCACATAAAACCTCTGTATCGCTCAAATCAACCTTGTCTATTAAGTCAGGAGCGACTTTAACATCGTGGGTTGTACCATCTGACAAGATAAAAGTGAGTGGATTGCCATGAGCATCAACTGCCAAATGAATCTTGGTCGCGCGTCCTGCAACACTTTTACTAATAGCCTGCGCATTCTCATTGCCACCACTGCTGTGCTGATGCGCTTTAATATGAGTGCCATCGATAAAGACCCATTCAAGGTCTGCGTCCTTGATCAGTAACGTAAAAAGCGCAATCAGCTTATTACTGCGAGACCAGCGCTGGTAAGCTTTATAGATGGTATTGGGCTTGCCAAAGTACGGTGGTAAGTCACGCCAAGGGCAACCAACGCGCATCCGATACAACACACCTTCAACCGTATTTCTAAGATTTCCTTTGTCATAGATATTCAACTCTAGTAAGATAGGTCTTAGTCTTGTCCAGTGTTCATCTTTGAGCAT
>NZ_JBQSVP010000320.1:0-704 GCF_052376345.1 Psychrobacter sp. AOP5-GZ1-6
AGTCCACTTATCGATAAAATTAAAAACGGAAAAGAAGCTGCTAAAAACCGTGAAGAATACCCTTTCATAAAAATATTAAGAAAAACCATCGTCAGTATAGTCAGTTCGATATAAAAGAGGTACGTTAAAAATAGCATTATGCTGGGATAAACTTTCCTCGCTTGCTGTGCACTTCGCACTCCAGAGGCTTCGCAAAATTTATCCCAGAAGCACTGTATCCTTTTTAAATTGAATCGACTATATCGACATCGTTATATAGACATAATATTTATTAAACGACTGGGTTTTTCCGGATAAGTATTTAACCATAAAAAATAGAAACAATATTATCCAGTAAACCATATATAAAAGAGGTGAAGACATATCATTGTATTCAGCCCTTCTATCATTGACGCTACCGAGCAAAACAGACATATATGGACCAGTAACAAAGGCTACAACAGCACCGACCAATATCGACATAAAAAACTTAAGTCTGTTGCCAATCTTTGTCGTTTTCTCCAAAAAAATCGCGGAATAAAACATAAATACAAACAAAAATGAAGAGGTATGTATAAAAAAAGATGGAATAAGCAACAAAAAAGATACCAGCTTATTTTTATTAAAGGCAATGATAGACAAATATATAAAAGTTATAGCAAAGCTAAGCCTAATTTGAGAGTAGAAAAAATCTATGAATAATAGATTCAACAAAAAAAGTATAG
>NZ_JBQSVP010000321.1:0-702 GCF_052376345.1 Psychrobacter sp. AOP5-GZ1-6
TGTCCAAGCAAAGGGCTAATCGTTCATTCAGACAGAGGCAGCCAGTATTGCAGCCATGCCTACCACAAGACCATTAAGCAGCATCAATTTATAGGCTCAATGAGCGGCAAAGGTAATTGCTTCGACAATGCTCCAATAGAAAGCTTCTGGGGCACATTAAAGAACGAGCTGGTATATCATCAGGATTATAAGACTAGATTTGCAGCGATCAACGATATTATTAGGGCGTGTTGAACATTCAAATGTGGTGCTGGCAGTCACTATTTTTTAGACAATATGCAGTGAAATTTTTGATGCCTAGTCATTCTAGGTGAAACAATTTCGCCATGTATTGGCAAAAAAGAGTACTGCCCTCCACTCGAGCACAGCTCTCGCCTTGCAAACGGGCAAAGCAGTGCTTTGCTCGATCCGTTCTCAAGGCTGATGCTAAAATCACCCCAAACGTTGTTACAAGCCTAGCTAAGGTCTCGACATTATCGTCGGCTTGCGCCTAGTTTGGTGCAATTTTAGCGATCAGCAGCCCTAATATTTGAATGTTCAACACGCCCTAGATACATCGAGCTGTACTATAATCAGACTAGAATTCAAAAGGGTTTGGGCTATCAATCGCCAAGACAGGTGTGGTTTGATTATTATCGTCAGGCTGCGTAATTAAAATCTCCCAAGTTTATGTGTACGGATTTGACGGCAGGGGTCATTTTC
>NZ_JBQSVP010000322.1:0-697 GCF_052376345.1 Psychrobacter sp. AOP5-GZ1-6
GACCACATGCGCTAACAAATTTTGCTACAATGTGTTTTTTAGCATTTATGATTTGAATATTCTTATTTAGGTGATGGAATTATGGCAAAAAATGCCCTACAAGCTCAACTACTCAAAGCAGGATTGGTAGATAGCAAAAAAGCCAAAAAAATCAGCAAGCAAACGCAACATGCCAAGCGTACTGGTGACTCAGAAAGCCTAGAAGCAAAAAAAGCATTGGCTGAGGCGCAAGCCAAAAAATTAGAAAAAGATCAGCAGCTCAATCAAGAAAAGCAGCGTGCTTTAGAAGAAAAGGCGCTCAAGGCAAATATCATTCAAATGATTAAGCAGCACCAAATCAGTGATACTAGCGGTGATGTCAGCTATCAATTTGTCGACAGCTCAAAAGTCAAAAAGATCTCTATTACCCAAAAGCTATATGACCAAGTCGTCGCAGGTCATGTCGTTATTGCACGATTAGAAGAAGGCTATGCATTACTTCCCCGCCCGTTAGCAGATCGTATAGATTCTAAGATGGAAGGCTTTATGGTTGTGTCCAACGACACGTCAGAAGAGGTATTAGCAGAAGACGATCCTTATGCCGCTTATGTCATTCCAGATGATTTAATGTGGTAAATACTCAATATTTATAATACTCGCTTTGTCATTGTATGTACCCTTTGTAGAATGTTTAATTCTATAAAGGGTTTTTTATTGT
>NZ_JBQSVP010000323.1:0-687 GCF_052376345.1 Psychrobacter sp. AOP5-GZ1-6
GAATTTTTAATTTACCTTATAGTAACTAAAGGTACTGAATTGGTTGTGTTTTACAAGTCCAAAAAACAAAAATATCAAGATGATAGTATAACCTCACCTTGATATTTTATAAGGAAATTTCACTAGGCAACTATATAGAATTTCAAATAAATTTAATAATACTTTTTCTGACTGCTTAATACAAATGTACTTTACCCATCCTTCCTTCACCACGCTCAGTCAAATATTGCATCACAGGCGTACTCAACAGTTTTGATTCTGCTAACGCTGTGGCTTGTACTAGACGTTTTTGTTGGCGACGTTCAGGTGTTTTATTTTCAGCTATCATGATACTACCATCAATTTTTAGGTCGATATTTGCTTGCGTAAACTGCTGTTTCAGCTTAGCCGCTAACTGCTGAAAAGTAGCTTGTAAGTGACGACTATCCACACTAGTTACAAAGACTGCCTTGCCGTCACACAGTCCTGTCATCATACCTTGTCGAGCAAGCGCTAGCTCATCTGGAGCCAAGATATCTACTTCGCGTGCCGTTTGTAACCAATAATCCCATTTTTCTGGTGTCCACTCTCCTATTAACTCCTGCGCTGGACAACGTAGCAAAACACGAGGGTCATCATGCTGAGAAGTTAACTGGGAATTATTTGCATCAGGCTCAACAATTGGTTCAGGCTCAACAATTGGTTCAG
>NZ_JBQSVP010000324.1:0-687 GCF_052376345.1 Psychrobacter sp. AOP5-GZ1-6
AAATAATGATCAAACGCTACATCTGGTTGTTTAGCATTTCTTCTTTTAGGGATGACAGGGCTTATATTGTCTTGCTTTAGCCTGTTTCTAATGGTTTCAGAATCATAAGCTTTATCAGCAATGAAGTAGGTCGCATCCGTTAACATCTCTATGATGTCATCTACCGCTTGGCTGTCGTGGACGTCACCCCCAGTGATTTTAAAATCAATCGGGTTTCCATGCGAGTCGACGGCGAGATGAATCTTGGTGGTTGTTCCACCTCGAGATTTTCCAGTGGCTCGAAGCTCTCCTCGTCTGGCGCCGCTTGAATGCTGATGACAGCGGATGTAGCTTCCGTCTGCGAATACCCATTCTTCATCAATACTTGCTCGTAGGTCAAAAAAAATTGCTCCCATAAGCCTTTTTTTGACAACCTGTTAAAGCGATTATAGGCGGTTTTCCATGGACATAGCTCACTCGGTATATCACGCCATGGGGCTCCTGTACGAAGTTTCCATAATATGGCTTCCATGACTTGTCTGTCATTTTTCCAGGTATGACAGCCATGAGCCTTCATAGTACTTTGGAGTTGTTCCCATGTATTATCATTGAGCACTGTTCTTGCCATAATTTAGAGAGCCATGTGGTAAATAGTCTCTTTATTTTAAAGGCTTTATACTTACTTTTCCAGATTAGGGACACGCCCTA
>NZ_JBQSVP010000325.1:0-640 GCF_052376345.1 Psychrobacter sp. AOP5-GZ1-6
AACCCAGACCAAACACCTACTGTCTCACTGAGTAGTAAGCTAGCTGATCTAATAAAAGAGAAGTCCTGGGCGATTATTGGTAGTTTGTTGAGTAGCTCGATAATCGCCTACCTTTCTTCACGCTTTTTTATTAAGTTTTACTTAGTAGAAATTGGCTACCCGTCACTAACCTATAATGCATTGCTAGATAATAGTACTGTGTCAGCATTGACGTTCGGAATTTTTACAGTATTAGTCGGCTTCCTATTTGCTTTCTGCATTGCACCAGCAATTTTGAGATGGTTATATATTGAGCAGCTAGATCTATATGAAGAATTACATCAAAAATACAAGAATCCCATAAGTACTTTTCTGTTTATCTGCTTATCGTTACCACTCCTTATACTAGTACCAGAAAAAAACATTCCCCTAATTGAAAAAAAATATTTCATATACCTAATTTTCACATCATCTTTTTTATTTGTTTTCTTCCTGTTTAAAACATGGAAAACAACTAATGTTGAGCAAAAGTTTAAACTATTATTTCATGGATTTTTATTCGGAGGAGTTTCTTTTCTCGCTTTTCTTCCATTTCTAATACTTATTAATGCATTAAATTATTCTAATATTTCAAATTTCTTTGCATACTTCGTCATCACGG
>NZ_JBQSVP010000326.1:0-634 GCF_052376345.1 Psychrobacter sp. AOP5-GZ1-6
ACAGGTAGTCCGTGGCGAGACTTACCCCCTGAATTTGGTAACTGGAACAGTGTTTATAAGCGCTACCGTCGATGGGTAAAAAGCGATAGATTCAGCAAGCTATTTAATGCTCTGAATGACTCAGATTTAGAGTATGCCATGATTGATGGCACTATTGTTAAGGTACATCGTCATGGACAAGGCGCAAAAGGGGGGCTTGTCATCAGGCAATTGGCAAATCAAGAGGCGGTATGACCACTAAAATCATGGCAATGGTTGATGCATTAGGCAACCTTGTTGATTTTACTTTATTGAAAGGACAACAGCATGACATGGCTGGCGTTAAACCTTTAATTAAAGACAAAGAGTTTGGTGCACTGCTTGCCGATAGAGCCTTTGACACGGATTGGCTACTGCTAGACTTAGAAGAGCGTGGTAGCAAAGCGGTCATACCCCCTAAACGCTCTCGTTTAAAGCAACGAGATTTCGATAAAGAAATGTACAAGTGGCGTCACTTAATCGAGAACTTCTTCTGTAAGCTGAAAGATTTCAAGAAAATTGCCATGCGTGCTGAAAAAACGGATGAGTCGTTTGCTGCTAATATCTATTTAGCAGCGACGATTATCCATTTACGGTAATTGTCAACACACCCTAG
>NZ_JBQSVP010000327.1:0-626 GCF_052376345.1 Psychrobacter sp. AOP5-GZ1-6
TTGTGTAACAGTCAATCTTTACAGCACCAAAATTATAGTCATGTTTTAGCTGTCTAGCATAGCGCAAAATTTTATGAGTATTTGTATCTGTATATTCCTCTACACCTGAATCTATGAAAGCCTTAAGCATGCCAACGTCACCACCAACATCTGCAAGCTTGCCTGGAGCATATGTATCAGGAATGGGTTCTTTTAAAGGAATAGACTTAGTACTATACTTAAAAGCATCTGCAAGACTAATACCTTCGTTTCTAGAAATTATTCTTATATCGCCTAGAACCTTTTGTCTTTGTCTTATAACGGCATTAGTTGAATTGTTAGGACCTCTAATATCAGCAACAACAATCGTTTCTTCGTCAATATTAACGTACATAGGCCTAAATGATTGAGTAGTGCCACCTGCAGTAGTTTGAATATTAGACTCAAAATCATAAAATATCTCTTCGCCACGAGGCATCGACATACCTATGATTTCAGAGCATATAATTACATTATTGCCTAGAGGAACTCCTTTTACTAACATCTCTATTCTTTGCTGATGATATGGTTTTACAGATAATCCTCCTGATCTAGTTTTATTTCTAGTAAGTTTATTAAGAGTACTAGTATTAAAATCTTTAACGATC
>NZ_JBQSVP010000328.1:0-618 GCF_052376345.1 Psychrobacter sp. AOP5-GZ1-6
AAACTTCTTTGAGAAGCAGCAGGTCTTTCGAACGGCTCGTCGCAATCGGTGCCTAAGGCGACAGTTATTACCTTCTATGCCTACCGTATGCTGCTTGCCGATTTGTTTCTTGTCAGGCTTGAATGCGGTTATAAAGCTATCCCAGTTATCCATGCTAATAGAGCCATAGCTGACTTTCAGTTGTTTAAGACGGGCTCTTAGCTTCTTAGCTGTTTTCAGGTCACGTTTGCCCCAGACATAAGCGACAATCTCATTGGTAGCGCGGTCATAAGCATAAATAAGCCAAACTTTACGCTTTTTGCGATACACGTAAGTCCAAAACTCATCAACCTCTAAGCGTTCATAATAGCGCTTTTTAGGTGTAATCTTATAGACCGATGAGCCTATGGTGCTAAGGACTTTACCAATACTAATAGAGGCTATAACGGCTATGTCTCTGACGCCGCAACCTCTAACCGTCATTAGCCGTATGATGTCTTCTATTTTAGAGTGACAGCCATGATAAGTTAAGGCATGGTCGCCAATGAATTGACGTTTGCAGTCCTTGCACTGGTAGTTCTGCTTGCCATAGCTTTTTTTGCCGTGTATCGAAAAACTGGGACTGTGACAGTCGGGGCA
>NZ_JBQSVP010000329.1:0-603 GCF_052376345.1 Psychrobacter sp. AOP5-GZ1-6
ATTTTAGCATCAGCCTTGAGAACGGATCCAGCAAAGCACTGCTTTGCCCGTTTGCAAGGCGAGAGCTATGCTCGAGTGGAGGGCAGTACTCTTTTTTGCCAATACATGGCGAAATTGTTTAACCTAGAATGACTAGGCATCAAAAATTTCACTGCATATTGTCTAAAAAATAGTCACTGCCAGCACCACATTTGAATGTTCAACACGCCCTAAAGATAAGATAGTATGTCTCAAGTACCAATATTTATGATACCGAGAGCAAATAATATTTATCTTAACTTATAATTAACGCGCATATTGTAGGCTTATGATATCACGGCTTAGAGATAATTGAGTACAGAGTGTTTTTTGTTGGCATTGATATGGCTTAGACTAAGAATCAACATGAAATTGTTTATAATTTAGAAAGAGTGGTTCTGAAAAAAACACAGCCTAGAAGTATGATCATCAGCTTGAAGGGTTTTAAGAAGAGATTCAGTTTGATAATAGAGGTTATAGCATAAGAAAAAGGCTTCCAATTGCTTGGAAGCCTTTTAATATAATGGTACCCGGAGCCGGAACGATACACGTATATTAAGATATTGATTTTATTAAAATTTTTAA
>NZ_JBQSVP010000330.1:0-600 GCF_052376345.1 Psychrobacter sp. AOP5-GZ1-6
AGGACTTACGCAAAACCAGAGATATATTGCCAACCTAAAGCATAGCGTAGTACCATAATAGTCATGAAGAAGCCTAAAGTAACCCGACTAGATTATTGCCAGTATCTCATGGTGAGCCAAATAAACTACACCATCACCAACTATGCTGATCATCATCCTGAGAACATCAGTCATGACCGTATCAACCGTTATATTAAAGGTGACAAGCTCAAACCTCGTCTAGTATGGGAACAAGTTAAACAAGACATTGTCGCCGATGCTGAGGGTTACTTGCTCTTTGATGATACGGTATTAGACAAAGATCACAGTCATAAGATAGAACTGGTCAACCGCCAATATAGTGGCAATGCTAAACGATTAATTAAAGGCATTGGTCTTGTAAACTGCATCTACGTTAACCCGCATACCCAGCAGTATTGGGTTATTGACTACCGTATTTACGACAAAGCCATCGATGGTAAAACCAAGCTTGATCATTTAGAAGATATGTTACGACACACGATCGAGTACAAGCAATTGGTATTTAAAACGGTGCTTATGGACAGCTGGTATGCCACTAAAGATATCATGCTGACCATTGATGGCTTAGGTAAAATCTTT
>NZ_JBQSVP010000331.1:0-575 GCF_052376345.1 Psychrobacter sp. AOP5-GZ1-6
AGTTCGTCAGGACAAGCAGATCATCAACAAAGCTATCTATCTGGCCTTAGGCGTTGCTCTTGATGGTAAAAAAGAGCTGCTTGGCATGTGGCTATCAGAGAACGAGGGCGCTAAATTCTGGCTTGGTGTTCTCACTGAGCTACAAAACCGCGGGGTTCAAGATATTCTTATTGCCTGTGTCGATGGTTTAAAAGGCTTCCCTGATGCCATCAATACGGTCTACCCTAACGCTCAGGTTCAGCTGTGTATCGTGCATATGGTGCGCTATTCGATGAAGTTCGTACCTTGGACGGACAAGAAGGCCGTAGCAGCTGATTTAAAGGCCATCTACGGTGCTGATACGCTTGAGATGGCAGAGGCCAACCTTGAGCACTTTGATGAAGTATGGGGTAAAGAGTACCCGCATGTCATCAAGTCTTGGCGCAATAACTGGGAGGGCTTAACGGTGTTCTTTGGTTATCCTAAAGACATCAGAAGAGCGATTTATACCACCAATGCGATAGAGTCGCTAAACAGTGTGATTCGAACGGCGGTGAATAAGCGTAAGGTGTTTCCCTCTGATCAGGCAGCATTCA
>NZ_JBQSVP010000332.1:0-565 GCF_052376345.1 Psychrobacter sp. AOP5-GZ1-6
TGACACACTGTCATTGTCAGGCTCAATACCGATGATGGTCACCGCGGTACAATAGGTAGACAAGTGGCCAATGGAAGGTAGGTTGTTGATACTTACTGGACTACCAACACCAAGGCCACGCATGGCGCCAGTCGCTTGATAGGTCTCACGTTGACAGCGATTGGCCGCGATCCACTGTTCAGCAATCGCAGTTGCTGCATCATCACCATACACTCGAGAGGGCGCTGCAATTAGCACTGTGGTGTCATCTGTGGCAAGTGCTGACTCATCTACTGCTTGACCTTCATAGATAGTATCAGCGGCGAGGCCATCTGCTCGTACCATGACACGATGGCTACCCAGCTGCTGCGTAGTCATCTGTAATGCATTGACGCTGTCTTGACCTGACTGTATGGAGGACTGGGCATAGCTATAGCTTAGCGGTATTTGCTCATTCTCATCCAAACCATTGACCAACCACCACGTACCCAGCTCATCAACCGACTCTCCTGATACCCACAAAGTAGAGATACCAATATCTGCGAGCAGACCCGTGACAAAATCATAGTCACTGACATCTGACTGC
>NZ_JBQSVP010000333.1:0-563 GCF_052376345.1 Psychrobacter sp. AOP5-GZ1-6
ATTGAGTCTCCGACAATTCCGGGGCGGTTCAGCTAGATAAAAAGCGTAAAGCACTAAGTAACCTTCGGATAGATACTAACGATGAGCTTAGAAATTTAGGACAGCTAAAAGTTGATATTTTTAACAATCAAATTAAGCATATTATAGACACTATTAAAAAGATAAAAGATGCGGGCTCTAAACTTGAGAATTTTAGTCAGTCGATTACAGAGCAAGACTATATTGACATACAGCAAAAGGTAACCGCTTCACTTGAGTTAGAGAACGGTCTTTTAACAGGTGCGGCAGCAGGTGTCCTTACGGGCATAGGCGCTTACGGGTCTGTTGGCTTACTTGCTTCGGCTTCAACAGGCACAGCAATTTCAGCATTATCAGGAGCAGCTGCCAAAAGCGCTACGCTTGCATGGCTTGGTGGCGGATCTTTAGCAGCAGGTGGATTCGGTATGGCAGGCGGTACTTTGGTACTAGGAGGTATAGTTGCCGCTCCCGCATTAGCTATAACGGGTCTGCATCTTGCTGGTAAAGGTGAGAAGGCGTTAACCCAAGCGCGCGATGCGAAACTT
>NZ_JBQSVP010000334.1:0-554 GCF_052376345.1 Psychrobacter sp. AOP5-GZ1-6
CTATTGGCCACCTATCGACCTATTGTACCGCGGTGACATTGATCGGCATTGAGCCTGACAACGACAGTGTGTCGTATCATTATCAAGCCTTTATCAAGCAGTGGTTACAGCAAACGGTGCAGCAGATGCAGCGCGGCACCACAAGGCTGACGCTATCATCCATGCCCGATCATGGCTTTGATATTGCTCGTGATACTGGTGTATGGGTATCAGCTACGCTACTTGATGCCACCATCCCTTATCGTCCTTATCCCAGCGCGTTATCCTTTGCCAGTAGTACCTATCACGGCTTGACCCAAGCGCGTACAGGAGATGTGAGTAGCTCGCCCTCTCCTAGCTACGCGTCTAGTATCACTGATGATAATCTACAACAAACCATTACCACGCCTGTCTGGTCAGGTATCAGTGATCACGATGATGGCACCACCCCGCCCCTACGCGCATTACAACTGTCATCGGGTGCGGCGCATGGCTGGCAGTTCGCTCCGCGCATCGGTCAGTCTGTGCTCCTTAACCACTGGTATGGTGATATTGACAGTCCAGTGATTAGCCGC
>NZ_JBQSVP010000335.1:0-537 GCF_052376345.1 Psychrobacter sp. AOP5-GZ1-6
ATCACGAGACTTAGTGGTTACCTTACCCTTACCTCGCCAAATACCCTGCATACCATGCTGACGCATTAACCGCTCTACAGTGCAACGTGCAGGATGTACACCTTCGTATTTCAACTGTTTCCAGACTTTACGAGCACCATAACGGCATTTGCTGTCCTTCCAAATACGTTTAATCTCATTAAGATAGAAGTCGTCATGCTGGCTACGCTGTGAACGCTTTTCAGGATTTTCTTCTAGCTCTTTAGCACGATAGTATGTGGATGGAGCAATCGGTAATACTCTACAGATTGGCTCGACTCCATATTGTTGTTTGTGATCGTTAATAAAATCAACCATTACTTGGGTTTGCGGCCCGTCTCCGCCTGGGCGAAAAAAGCAGCTGCTTTCTTTATAATCTCATTGGCTTGCTTTAACTCTCTGTTCTCACGTTCAAGCTCTTTGATACGCTCCGCTTGGCTTTGAGCTTGAATGTTTGCACCAATGGTTTTATCAATGTGCTTTTTATGCCATGATCGTAGGGTCTCAGGCGTGCAACCT
>NZ_JBQSVP010000336.1:0-529 GCF_052376345.1 Psychrobacter sp. AOP5-GZ1-6
CAGGAGTGCTACTCTCTACCTTTAATATCAGACACACACAAGCTGAGCATGAGTCGGCGTGGGTCAATGATGCAGGACAGCAGCAGCTTAAGTTAGGCGCTGAGCTGAGCGAGACGTTAGCAGAGGCTAAACAGGCGCATCTGCAATCGACCGAAGCGCTCAGTGATGCCCGAGCGTCGATAGAAGGGTTTAAGAGTACGGCGCAAATTATCGATGAGACGTTGAATACTGAAGTGCTGGGTGCGTCCGATGTGCTAGTAGTCAGCAAAGACAGTATTCTGGCATCAAGCAACAACACCCTAACCACAGCCAAGACCATCGTTAGACAATCAGGCAGCACGCAATCAGATATGGTGGCAGGCAGTTATACCTTGACGGCAGATACTATCGAGTCGCTATCAGGGATAGCCGGACAGGCTGCGCTATCAGGACTGAATATTAGTGCCAATACCAAACCTGTGGCGATACAAGCACAGGGCGGTGAGCTGCAATTGCACAGTCAGCAGTCGATGACGGTTGGTAGTGAGTC
>NZ_JBQSVP010000337.1:0-528 GCF_052376345.1 Psychrobacter sp. AOP5-GZ1-6
AACGTTTAAACTCTCTGCTAAATTGTGATGAGCTAGAGTAACCGACTTGCATGGCTGCTGTATTGACAGTCATGCCCGTTGCTATCTTCATGGCAGCAGCGTTCAAGCGCATGGATTTTATGAATTGAATAGGTGACATGGAGGTGGCTTGTTTAAACTTACGATGCAAGACTGCACGGCTCATTCCTACGTGTTTGGCCATGTCTTCAATAGTAATCACATCATCCAAATGTGCTGACAAGTATTCGATAGATTGAGCAATTTCATTACCCACACCAAAAGCGCGTTGTGCTGAATATCCTGATTCCCCCTTTAATAGGGCATAGTAAAATTCGCGTAAACGGCTTTCCCCAAGTATCAAGGTATCAACGGGGTTATCTATTAGCATTAGTAGCCGAAACAATGCCTTAGTAAAGCCATTGTCCCAATTTGAAAGCGATAACCCTAAGGGATGGGATGTATTTTTAGGATGATGTATAACGCCATTCGCTTTACTGTGCATCTCGATTGAGAGCTCTGTCATTACCT
>NZ_JBQSVP010000338.1:0-515 GCF_052376345.1 Psychrobacter sp. AOP5-GZ1-6
TAGTACAAAGCTACAGCATGTTTTGAGTAGTGAATGTTTTCGTGATAAAGAAAAACTTAATGCTCTAAAAGAATCTTCTATTGCTAAATACTCGATTGCTAATATCGTATTAGAGCATGAGAGTATTTATGAAAAAATATAAATTAAGTCTCAGTAAGAGAAATATATTAATTGTATGTTTTTCTTTTATATTTGCTGTTTTTCTATCCTTGATACCATGGGATTTTTTTCGTGCGGCAGAGTATGTTGATCGAAGTAATTATGTGAATTATATTGATCTGTATCCAAATAAGATACAGTGGTTTGATTTTTCTGGTTTTTTATTAAAAATTTTGTATGAGTGGGGTTGGCATTACTTCCTAAATTTCATGAATATAAATTTAGGGTTGAACAGTGGCGCTATATTGTTTTTAGTGTCTATGTTTTTTCTTACGGTTTCTTTTGTATTGATCGCAGTACAAAAGAAGTTTTATACCTTATAGTCAATCCTACTTAAAAATGTTATAAAATAATTA
>NZ_JBQSVP010000339.1:0-515 GCF_052376345.1 Psychrobacter sp. AOP5-GZ1-6
TTATAGACGCTTTATACACAGTGTCAATACTTTATTTAAAGGTTTTTTATTTAGTTTTATGCCACTTTTAATAGGCTAATACTTTCAATGGGTTAGCCCGCTTAAAGTCTTAATTCTTATAAACGATTATTATTAGAGCTTACCTATCTTTTTAAAGAAGTCCTTGTAAGCAGCGACTTTTTTATCTAAGGATAAAGGGTAGGCCCGTGAAGTGGATGGTAATCGATATAAAGTTAGATTATTCACGTCAGTTTTTTGATGATCTGCACTCTGCCACTCGTAAGGATAGTCCATACTCTGATTGGTCTTTGGATATTTAGATTTGGCCGGTGGATTATTCAACAAATTCAGCAGTACTTCAGTCGCTTTACCGCCTGTTGTGAACAGTGTCTCCACCTTTGGCACTTGCGTCAAAATATTATCTAGATCGACTGGCGTCACCACCGTTAAGTTTTTATCCGAAGCATTGCCTGTTTCGCGAATGGCTTGCTTAACAGTTGGACAAGACGCGATCC
>NZ_JBQSVP010000340.1:0-515 GCF_052376345.1 Psychrobacter sp. AOP5-GZ1-6
TAAATAAAAAGGCCATGATAGCGATATCATGGCCTTTTTATTTTTTCTACCTTCTTATGGATTACAGCTTATTATTTATCCGTTGTAACATATCTTCAAATACCTCACAGCATCAACGCTCTTTTGCTTGTATAACTCATCAAAGCAGAATTATCTTCTGCTTCTTTTAATATCGATACTATTTGGGTCTCAGTTATTCGTTTGCTCATATCAAAACTCCTTATGGGTACTCTATAAGAAATTCTACATTTGAGCTGTGTTAGTTTAGGGGATAGTTGCAACTGGTTCCAAAAGTTTGGGGTGCCATTGATATGATTGTTTTTACCGCAAGTGAACTCTTTAGAGTGATTGACTCTGAAATGTTTCAATTCGCTCACATCTAATGTATTGTAACTTCGATAGCTATCCGTATAAACAAAGCTGTCAGGCTTTATCTTACGCTTAATAACAGGCGTTAGGGTAGTCTGTTTGATGTCTGCTACGACAATGGTATAAACCCTTACCGTTTCGTTTTA
>NZ_JBQSVP010000341.1:0-512 GCF_052376345.1 Psychrobacter sp. AOP5-GZ1-6
TAGGGGCTGTATAGAATTGGGAAATAGTTGAAAAAAATAAGCAACGCCTTACACTCTTGTTTACCACAACAAAGAGAAAAGGCGTTACTTATGGCTCGTACCATGCTCACTGATGAACAATGGCAAAAGCTGTCTGATATATTGCGACAAATTAACATATATAACAAGCCCAATCTAAGGCGAACAGTCGAAGCGATGTTGTACCGCATACGTATTGGCTGTCCATGGCGCGACTTACCAACCTGCTTTGGCAAGTGGTCTACCGTATATCATCAATACCGCTATTGGCGTAAAACGGGTAAATGGCAACAACTGATGTCCATAATGACAGCAGACTACGATAGTGAATGGTTATTTATAGATGGTAGCGTGGTAAAAGCACATCAGCACAGTACAGGCGCTGCCAGTTGTCGTGATGAAGCCATCGGCACCAGCGTTGCTGGCAATAGCAGCAAGTTACATCTCATGGTTGATGCTTGTGGTAACCCTGTTCATGTGGCGCTGACAGGAGG
>NZ_JBQSVP010000342.1:0-501 GCF_052376345.1 Psychrobacter sp. AOP5-GZ1-6
GAGGATGACATATTCACATCTTGCTTCGCCGTTGCCTCAAGCTTCCCTGTATGCGCAGACAGCATAATATTGTCTTTGCCATTGGTCATACTGAACTGACCATCAGCAACCACTGTCAAAGACTCACTACTGACCTGATGATGACCATCACCACTGCTCACCATCATATCTTGCTGAGAGGTCGTTATCATCTCACCCATCGATCGTTGAATCAGCGTATCGTCACTGACATAGCTCGTATCAGCAGCGCCATCGATCAGCGTATAGGGCGCTTGTTGATGGGTTTTAGATTGCTGCTCCTCTGCGATAGCTTCTAACTGGGTCTTGATCGCTTTGTGGTCATTGACCTGTCGTCCCAGTCCCGTTGCCAATTGTGTTAAGCGTTCAGCCAAATGTTGACCACCCAATGCCGTTTGGGTAAGAGTCGGGGTGTGCTGTTGATAGTTGTGCTGTCCAGATTGTGCATGGGTTTGCGGCTGGGTGGAGAATACTAAAGCTTCG
>NZ_JBQSVP010000343.1:0-501 GCF_052376345.1 Psychrobacter sp. AOP5-GZ1-6
TGAAGCTTTAGTATTCTCCACCCAGCCGCAAACCCATGCACAATCTGAGCAGCACAACTATCAACAGCACACCCCGACTCTGACTCAAACGGCACTCGGTGGTCAACATTTAGCCGAGCGCTTAACACAATTGGCAACGGGACTGGGACGTCAGGTCAATGACCATAAAGCGATTAAGACCCAGTTAGAAACTATCGCAGAGGAGCAGCAATCTAAAACCCATCAACAAGCGCCCTATACGCTGATTGATGGCGCTGCTGATACGAGCTATGTCAGTGACGATACGCTGATTCAACGATCTATGGGTGAGATGATAACGACCACTCAGCAAGATATGATGGTAAGTAGTGGTGATGGGCATCATCAGGTCAGTAGTGAGTCTTTGACAGTGGTTGCTGATGGTCAATTCAGTATGACCAATGGCAAAGACAATATTATGCTGTCTGCGCATACAGGGAAGCTTGAAGCGACAGCAAAGCAAGATGTGAATATGTCATCCTC
>NZ_JBQSVP010000344.1:0-465 GCF_052376345.1 Psychrobacter sp. AOP5-GZ1-6
CGGTTACGAGTACGCCCTTCTTCATTGTCATTGCTAGCGACAGGATCTGCGTCTCCTTTACCTGTCGTACTGAGGCGAGCAGCATCGATGTTTCGACCGATAAGATACTGCTTGACGGCTTCAGCACGATCGTTGGATAAGACCAAATTAGCACTAGAATTACCGACGTTATCTGTATGCCCAGTGATGGTGACCGGCTTGTCACCAAGACTATGTCTATGGATTTGACAGCAGGGGTTAAGTTTAACCATGTTCAATTGTTAACTGATTGTCAGCGTCATTAACATTTTTAGGTTACATTCTGCTATATCATATTTAGTTCTATTTGCACCCCAAAGTTCAAATAAGATGCCGTCATGGCGAATATAAGTATGTATAGTTTCATTATCACTCAACATCTCATTACTCCTAACTTTAGCCATATATTGCTGATAAAGCTGATCTAGTATTGCAGCAGCTTTATCG
>NZ_JBQSVP010000345.1:0-463 GCF_052376345.1 Psychrobacter sp. AOP5-GZ1-6
GTAAAATCTTGTAATGGAATCTTAGACCATGTTTCTTTACTTTTATTGTTTTGTGTTGTTTTCTTTATACTGAGCATTGTTCGGCAAAATTTGCATTTGAGATATTTAAGAAGGGAATGTGCTTCATATTCAGTTTTAAAACATCCAATAGATATAAATGTTTGAGTATGTCCAACTAAAGGGTTACCAATAATAGGAGTGCTTAGTGTCTCGCCTAGTTTACCAGACCCATTTGCAGCAGGTACTATCACTTTATAACTACTAAAATTGCCGTCTAGTTCAAGATATTTTTTATCTACCCACTTATAAATTCGTTTATTGTTCTGGCGACCATAGATTTTTACCTGATCATCATTTGTTTTTTCATCAAAATATATTTCTGGCAATGTATCAAACGTTGAAGAAACTAGGCGTCTTTCCTTACCCTGACTACCTAATCAGCTTTTAAATTTTTTATTATCAT
>NZ_JBQSVP010000346.1:0-445 GCF_052376345.1 Psychrobacter sp. AOP5-GZ1-6
GATGCAAGCGATAGGTAAGTGGTTGTGCGAGCAGACGATAATAGCCATAGCTGCCATCGTGATCCAATTGATGTATGGCCGTTAGGTATAAATGACGGTAATGTAGGCCGCTTGGGGTATCAAAGCTTAAGGTAAGTGTGCTACCGATTAAGTCAGTGAGCGGTGTAAAGGGCGGATGGTGACGCTCATGAATATAGACTTGCAATACATAAGTATCGATACCATGCTGCTGATGTTGTTGATTTCCGTTTGGGTTTAATTGGGCAATGATATCGTCTTCATAAGACGCCTGCATCAGCTTGTTTTGCCACGCTTGATGAGCACTGATGTCTTGCTGCGCACTTGGATAGAGGGCTTGAGTGCTGCCTTCACTAGCATATAGCCTATCAGGGTGCATGGGCAGCACGGTGTTGGTCAAGCGAAGCATGGTAGTGTTCCTATTCTT
>NZ_JBQSVP010000347.1:0-440 GCF_052376345.1 Psychrobacter sp. AOP5-GZ1-6
TTCAGCAGCACAGACTGACCGATGCGCGGAGCAAACTGCCACCCATGCGTCGCCCCCGATGACAGTTGTAATGCGCGTAGGGGCGGGGTGGTGCCATCATCGTGATCACTAATACCTGACCAGACAGGTGTGGTGATGGTTTGTTGTAGATTATCATCAGTGATACTAGACGCATAGCTAGAAGAGGACGAGCTACTCACATCTCCTGTACGCGCTTGGGTGAGGCCGTGATAGGTACTACTGGCAAAAGACAAGCTACTTGGATAAGGCATATAAGGAATAGACGCATCAAGTAGCGTAGCTGATACCCATACACCAGTATCACGAGCAATATCAAAGCCATGATCGGGCATGGATGATAGCGTCAGTCTTGTGGTGCCGCGCTGCATCTGCTGCACCGTTTGCTGTAACCACTGCTTGATAAAGGCTTGATAATGATA
>NZ_JBQSVP010000348.1:0-422 GCF_052376345.1 Psychrobacter sp. AOP5-GZ1-6
ACAATCCCATCATCATCGGCAGCACCCATAACGGACAAGGCAATATCGATGCTCAGCACAACAGCATCGTTAGTGACTCAGACAGCATCGACGCCACCAGTCCAGCTTGGTTCATTAACCAAAGCCATGCATACCCCATAGACGGAATCAAAACCCAAAGCATTGATAGCAGCCGCAGCGGGGATGCGACCAAAGACAGCGTCACTAATGGCTACAACCAGCTCATGTTTGACGCCCATCCTGAGAGTCCTCAGATCAACGCCTATAGCAGCAGCTACCAGTCCAGCCTAACCATTGGTCATCTGTATCAGCATACCGACCATACCCGTGGTCAAGCACGTGGACAAGGTATCAGCTTAGAGACTGAAGCCGCTGCCAATATCCAAGGTAGCACAGGCATTCATATCAGTAGTAGCCAGTCT
>NZ_JBQSVP010000349.1:0-421 GCF_052376345.1 Psychrobacter sp. AOP5-GZ1-6
GAGCACCTTAATAATTCAATTAATTGTCGTTTAGTGGGTGTCACATATAAGCAGATATGTATTGCTGCGCTCAATCAACAAGGTGAGTTTGTCAAAGCAGATGTCGCTAACATTGATAGTTTCAATAGTATGAACATCATTCATCCTTTAGGTATCAGTGATTGGGGTTTAGTTCCTAGACCATTAGATGGTAAAAAGATTACATGGAGCGAAAAGTTATCGCTTGAAAGCAAACAAGACGAAAGGTTTAGAAGATTAGAAATACCTATCACGATACTTAATGAAAAGGAAACTAAATAATGAGCAACTTAACCAATCAACAGAAAGCTACCTATGCTCTATTAGCGGACAATGTCTACTGGGATGTCAGATATGGCTAAGAAGAAAGGTAACAGCTTCATATTAAAGTCCTTTACCATAG
>NZ_JBQSVP010000350.1:0-412 GCF_052376345.1 Psychrobacter sp. AOP5-GZ1-6
GATCAAAAGCGTGCTGATGATTTAGTTAATCGTAACTTTAATGCCCATCGCCCTAACCAGCTATGGGTTGCTGACTTTACTTACGTTAAAACATTGAGTGGTTGGGTCTATACTGCCTTTATCATTGATGTGTTTGCTCGCGCTATCGTTGGTTGGAAAGTATCAAATCGTATGAACACGGATATGGTGATGGCAGCGTTAAATCAAGCCATTGCAGACAGAAATAACCCAAAAGATGTGATTCATCATAGTGATCGCGGCGTTCAGTACTTATCCATTCGCTATACTAATAAGATGGCTGATTCTGGCGTTATTGCATCTGTTGGTACAACCGGTGATTCATACGATAATGCATTGGCTGAAACGGTTAACGGGCTTTATAAAACAGAGGTGATTGAATATTTAAAACAGC
>NZ_JBQSVP010000351.1:0-412 GCF_052376345.1 Psychrobacter sp. AOP5-GZ1-6
ACCCACCATCAAAAATATGCCTCAGCAAGGGCAGGTGGCTACATTGTAAATAGTATCAATGAGTTACAATGTGGCTTATCCCGAACTGGGGTTAGGTAATAAAAACATCCTTCGAACTAAAGACTACTGTCAAAACGTTACTTCTCCAGAGATAGAAGACTTATTGAGAGATACACTTGTTAGAATCGTAGAAACAGAATATTCAATCGACTGTAAGTCGATAGCAGATTCGCAGTCCACAAGAGGTATTGTGAGTATATTTCAATCACAAGTTCCCAACTTTTCAAAATATGACTTAGCCAAACATTTTATTAAATGGTGTAAGAGTAATGATGCTTCAAGCCTTACAGAAGATGAGATAAGCAATTGGACTAAGCTCATTGAAAATATCAACAAAGTGCTAAAATAAACC
>NZ_JBQSVP010000352.1:0-404 GCF_052376345.1 Psychrobacter sp. AOP5-GZ1-6
CTACTAATCGTAGTGAAGCATATTTAGCTCATTATTCAATAGTAGTAGATACAGTGATTAAGAAATAGTTGTTATTTACTTTGGTTGTGAACTTTTTACAATGTTTTTTTCAAAAGGTATTAAAAGATATGACTAAATTCATGAATAATTTTTCATATTACTTTTTAAATCCAATCATTTTATTGATATCGCTTGGTATATCTGGCTGCATTTTTGATAACCGTGCACATAGTCCTCCTATTACTGGAGATATTGAAATATCAAAAGATAGTAAAGGTGGCTTATGTTTTATGCCTTTACTTGCCTCTGCTACCTTTATGGAAGAATCTGTAAATTTAAGGAGTATAAATATGGAGTATCTTACTATTTCCGACCCTAACTCAACAGGAGGGGATCGAATTAAA
>NZ_JBQSVP010000353.1:0-397 GCF_052376345.1 Psychrobacter sp. AOP5-GZ1-6
TAGGGCGTGTCATCAATTAAGCCAAACGACACAAGAAACTAAGTGAATGGCACTAAGGAAATGACTGGCTAACTTATCATAGCGAGTGGCAATCGCACGATACTGCTTAATCTTGGCAAAGAAGTTCTCTATTAGGTGCCTCGCTTTATAAAGCTCTTTATCGAAGTCTCTTGGCTGCAGCCGATGACACTTAGATGGTATAACTGCATTACCTTGCACTGCTTTAATCGGTTCAATAACGCGGGCATCAGCATCGTAAGCTTTATCGGCAAGCCACGTTTGGCTAATACTGACATCAAGCAATTCATCTGAGCCACACAGGTCATGAGCTGCCCCACCTGTTAGATAAAAGCCAGTAGGATTGCCTAATGCATCTGTTCGAGTATGTATTTTAGTC
>NZ_JBQSVP010000354.1:0-397 GCF_052376345.1 Psychrobacter sp. AOP5-GZ1-6
TACGCTGATTCAACGATCGATGGGTGAGATGGTAACGACCACTCAGCAAGATATGATGGTGAGTAGTGGTGATGGTCATCATCAAATCAGTAGCGAGTCTTTGACAATGGTTGCTGATGGTCAGTTCAGTATGACGAATGGCAAGGACAATATTATGCTGTCTGCGCATACAGGGAAGCTTGAGGCAACGGCGAAGCAAGATGTGAATATGTCATCCTCAACTAAAGAAGTTGAGATAGTGGCAACGAATAAGATTACGCTAACGGCGGGCGGTGCGAGTATCACATTAGATGGCGGTGATATTACGATTGCGGCGATGCAGTTTACGGAGAAGGCTGGTAAGCACAGTCGTGATGGCGGCGGGATGGATGGGCTGAGTTTGGCGGGGTTGCCTAGT
>NZ_JBQSVP010000355.1:0-394 GCF_052376345.1 Psychrobacter sp. AOP5-GZ1-6
CGGGCTTTATAAGTCCGAGGTCATTCATTATTTGAAAGAGAGCTGGTCTGGCATCAACGATGTTGAACTGGCAACCCTTGAATGGGTCGATTGGTTTAACAAGAAGCGTTTGCATAGCACGATTGGTTATGTGTCACCTTTTGAGTTTGAAAAGCAGTATTATGATAATTTAATCCTGTCAGGTGTTGCTGCCTGACTCAAGTAGATCAGCCTCCGATAAAGTCGGGGCGGTTCATTTATGATAAATATATTATTTACTAGATGTCTAACTTTACTCAAGGAGAATGAAATTGTCTTTACCGACTAAAATTAGGGTATTCTTAACCATACCTGCAATTATTTTAACCTTAACCTCTTGTATTAGTAATCACCAAGATATTAATAGTGTATCTCC
>NZ_JBQSVP010000356.1:0-392 GCF_052376345.1 Psychrobacter sp. AOP5-GZ1-6
CATCTTTGTTACGCGTCATAATCATCTTGACTCGCTCCATGGGCTTAATGGTCTTTTTCTCGTTTTCAGTCAGGGTGCTGCCCTCTTCACAGGCCATCACTTCCGCCCAATGAGGTCGCAAGTCGATAATGTCTTTGTATAGCTTAAAGGCGTTCTCACGAGAGCTACAGACAAACATGGCTTTGCCTTTTTGAGTCGTGCCCTCGCTCACTCGCGTCTCGTAATGTTCAACAAAGTCTTCGGCAATGGCACGAATACGATCAGGGTCGCCCAGTACCGTGGACATGGTCGCCATGGTTTGCTTACTTTTTTCTATCTGATACTCGTTAGCCCCTGCGTCCTCAACCTGCTTATAATATTTCTCCACCTCTTCTAGCTGGCGAGAGTCTAGC
>NZ_JBQSVP010000357.1:0-385 GCF_052376345.1 Psychrobacter sp. AOP5-GZ1-6
CCAGATATTTGCTCAGGACTCCAGTTCTCTTTAAGCTTGTCTGTCACCCATGCCCAGATATCAGCCACAATAGTTGTGGCGTTGTTAGCCCGTCTGTCACAAGCCTTGTTATTAGCATGCTTTGCTCGGTAACCTCGTAGGCTTTTATTGCGTCTGATTTCTCTCGATATGGTGCTAGGGCTTCTACCTAATGTGTCAGCTATAAATTTAATATTATGTTCTGCCCCTATAAGGGCATAAATCTGGTATCGTTCCCCTAGGCTTAGATGTGTATAGCTCATGGTTGCAATCTCACTTTGGTCGGTGGATAAAGACTTTGATGCTAGCGCATCTAGGTCTTTTTTTCACCTGCTCTTTGAAATTGCACTTCATGTGTTAATCTAAG
>NZ_JBQSVP010000358.1:0-380 GCF_052376345.1 Psychrobacter sp. AOP5-GZ1-6
CCTAGGCATCAGTCAAAAAAAAAGACCTTAGAGCATCCAAAAGCATGTCCAATAAAAAGAGCGGCGTATCAGAGTAAGCTTGATAACTTTAAACAGCAAGGTTATCCCATTGTGTATATGGACGAAAGCGGTTTTGAAAGCCAGACCATTCGTCCTCATGGTTATGCACTGATAGGCAAACCCTGTATCGACAGCTACAACTGGCAAGGTAAAAAGCGAACCAACGTCATTGGGGCTCTATATGAAAAGATGCTATTTGCACTGGATTACTTTGAACACAACATTAACAGCGGCATATTCTACGATTGGTGCAAACACACCCTAATCCCAAGCCTTAAAACCAAATGCGTGATTGTCATGGATAACGCTCGGTTTCATAA
>NZ_JBQSVP010000359.1:0-377 GCF_052376345.1 Psychrobacter sp. AOP5-GZ1-6
TACTGTCCGCTTAAGAGCAACCGTTTGGTTGATGATTCTAAGGGGCAACGCGCTTATACCTCAGTCAGTGCTTTACAATGGACTGAGGCCGAACAAGATAATGGCAAATTAATTAAGATCAATAAATTTCCTAAAGACTATAAAGTGCAACTGTTTCGGGTTGTGGTGAGTACTCACCGCACGGATTGGGTCGTAACCAACGATACCACTCAAACAAATCGTGATGACGTACAACAGGTGTGCGCCATACGCTGGAAAATTGAGCAGTTTCATCGTGAGATTAAGCAATTAACAGGTATAGAGTCTAATCAGTGTCGAAAAGCACGTATTCAGCGCAATCATATTTGCTGTTCTATATTAGTTTGGATAAGTTTGAC
>NZ_JBQSVP010000360.1:0-369 GCF_052376345.1 Psychrobacter sp. AOP5-GZ1-6
GTTGAGTTCAAATAATTTCGATATAAGAAGTCTGGTGCAGGCTATACTTTAGTATGGTTAACGGGGATGACGATGTAGCATATTTATATGGATTTGGCTATACTAGAATATGGTAGATGCTGTGTTTAGCTGTGTTATAAATGCGCAAACTAATGTACGTTATGGAAGTGATTGATTAGATCATATACTTAGGATCTCACCATGTAGTCATTCTACTGTACATGTATGACTACACGAACCTAGCCTGAAGTATTACTATATTACCTCTACACTCTGTTGCTTTATACCCCTCTTAATTTGAATTAACCGTAGTAAAAAACGATAAAAAAGCCAGCAGCCCTTTATCAAATATTGATAAAGAGTTGCTGG
>NZ_JBQSVP010000361.1:0-368 GCF_052376345.1 Psychrobacter sp. AOP5-GZ1-6
TATCACCACTAATCTGTAGCCCATGATCGGTAGCGACATTGATGCCTTGACCACTATCATTTGATTGATGATTGCTAAAGCGGTGGCGTAGTGTACCCAATGCAACGACATGCTCATCAGGGGCGAAGGTCGCATTAGAAGTGATGGTTGGTGTCTCAGCATTAGCGCGCGCACCAGTATTTACCGTCCACTGTAGACCGACCTTGTTTGGCGTATCATCAAAGCTCATCGTCACTTCAGACTCAGACGTTAGCCCGTATTGAGCAATACCAGATATCCAGCCACTATGAGTATCATCGTCATTGATTTGCGAATGACCGAGACCACCGCCATGCCATCTGGGAGAGGCACCGCCTTTGAGGTTATGG
>NZ_JBQSVP010000362.1:0-365 GCF_052376345.1 Psychrobacter sp. AOP5-GZ1-6
TATGACAAGACGACATGCCCTACGTGATGACCAATGGGAGAGAATTAAAGACATTCTACCTGGTAAACCAAGTGACGTTGGTGTTACTGCAAAGGATAACCGCTTGTTCGTAGAAGCGGTTCTGTACCGTTACAAGACCGGCATACCTTGGCGTGACCTACCTGAACGCTTTGGCGACTTCAGAGTGATTCATACTCGTTTTAGTCGCTGGTCAAAAAAAGGCGTATGGGAGCAGGTTTTTAATCAACTCTCTGAACAATCCGATGACGAATATGCCATGCTAGATGCCACGATTGTTAAAGCCCACCAGCACAGTGCTGGAAAAAAAGGGATCAAGCCATTGGACGCAGCAAAGGTGGACTGAC
>NZ_JBQSVP010000363.1:0-364 GCF_052376345.1 Psychrobacter sp. AOP5-GZ1-6
ATTGGAATAAATAATAACTATTCATAATTAAGGTAAAAGATGATAGAGACTGTAAGCAGTACTCATAAAAGTATCATGCTAGCTATAAGACAAGCTGCAACTTTATATTTGTTTGAGAAAGGACGTGAAAACGATATTCCTAAAGTTATAGATAATTTTTTGCCTTTAGATAATTACCAGGGAAATCGAGTACCTGTAGTTGATGTCGTGAAGGAGGTTCATATATTGTCAGATGTTCTACAAGATAATTATTTAGGATTAAAACTAAATATGTTAGTAGACATTGAGTCTTTGCCCTTTTATAAAGCAGTTAGCGACTGTATCAGACCTTTTAATGAAACAATGAATAAGCTACCTTTTTTAC
>NZ_JBQSVP010000364.1:0-362 GCF_052376345.1 Psychrobacter sp. AOP5-GZ1-6
GGAGCAATATCTACAATACCTTCATCTGTCATTGAGACCAACTCTTTAACTGAGATATCAAAGGAGTCAAAATCAACTTTCCTAGTTTCTTTGTCTAGTTGGTTAACAAAATCTTTCATAATCTCTCCTGATTTCTTATGAGAAACTGCATTTTTCATTCTAAGTTCCAACTCTTTATTAGGTTCTAATCTTACAATAGTAGCACGAGCTAATAATATATCGAAGAAAGCCTAATGATATACTTTTTATAATTTTAAATAATAAACCTATAAAAAAATACGCATCTATAAATTCATTAGAACTATAAATATAATCTATCAAGTATTTTATAATAGAAAAATTTTATGCACATAGAAAAGCCC
>NZ_JBQSVP010000365.1:0-358 GCF_052376345.1 Psychrobacter sp. AOP5-GZ1-6
ATATGACCGTATTGGAGTATCTAGATATTGTCGAAAAATATTTCGAACCTATTAAAAATAAAGATTTAGAATTTATAGATTTTTATCTTCAGGTTATATTTCCTGCTTCTAGCGGACTACCTGAACACGTTGTTTTTGCAAAAGATTATAACGACTTAGATTTACCCAATGAGAAAGAAGGCAGAAAAAAAGAAAGAGTAGAAAAATTTTCAAGAAACAATATGGATAAAAATAATGATGATATAGTTATGAAGTCTGAAATTGCGCAGTCAATTAAGCATTATTTAGTAGATGGTGAAGACTATAAGTCATTCGGCAATTGTGAAAAGTTTAGTATTGTTGAAAAACCAGTTTTAAA
>NZ_JBQSVP010000366.1:0-354 GCF_052376345.1 Psychrobacter sp. AOP5-GZ1-6
CCAAGTACATGATTCTAAAATGGCCAACGCTTTAATTAAAAGTACCATCAAAAAAGAGACTAAGGCTGTTGTAGCAGACAGAGGCTATGATAGTAGCGACATAAGAGATTGTATCTTTGAACATTGTGCTGAGTCAGTAATACCCGTTAAGTCCAACTCTAAAAGCAATAACGATACGCTAGATTGGTACTTATATCGTTGTCGCCATTTAGTAGAAAACGCCTTTGCTAGGTTAAAACACTTCAGAGGCATTGCTACACGCTATGATAAGCTTAAAGCCAGCTATGAGGCTGCCGTAATTCTCGCTTGTGTCTTTATCTGGCTGCCGCTGATTTGAATTCTATACAGCCCCTA
>NZ_JBQSVP010000367.1:0-348 GCF_052376345.1 Psychrobacter sp. AOP5-GZ1-6
GAGGGCGCTGCAATTAGCACCGTGGTGTCATCTGTTGCAAGCGCTGACTCATCTGCTGCTTGACCTTCATAGATAGTATCAGCGGCAAGGCCATCTGCCCGTACCATGACAGTATGACTACCCAGCTGCTGCGTAGTCATCTGTAATGCATTGACGCTGTCTTGACCTGACTGTATGGAGGACTGCGCATAGCTATAAGTCAGCGGTATTTGCTCATTCTCATCTAAACCACTGACCAACCACCACGTACCTAGCTCATCAACCGAATCGCCTGATACCCACAAAGTAGAAATACCAATATCTGCAAGCAGACCCGTGACAAAATCATAGTCACTGACATCTGACTGT
>NZ_JBQSVP010000368.1:0-346 GCF_052376345.1 Psychrobacter sp. AOP5-GZ1-6
CTCCACCCGACATTAGGGTGGAGGTGAATTTCGCATCACTAGCTAACCTCGCTGGTTCTGAATATATTGTTTAATAATATCTAATGGCGCACCGCCACAAGAGCTTGAAAAGTAGGAGCGTGACCAAAGCACAGGTTTAGAATAAGCTGCTCTTAAATCAATAAAATCACCCCTCATTCGTCTACTGGTGACTGACTTCAAGTTATTAACCAGTTTGCTTAATTGCACTGTTGGTGGGTACTGGATAAGCATGTGAATATGATCCGCTTCACCGTTACATTCTTTTAACTCAGCATCAAAACTCTTGCACACCTCAGCAGCACACTCACTGAAATATTCATGATGT
>NZ_JBQSVP010000369.1:0-346 GCF_052376345.1 Psychrobacter sp. AOP5-GZ1-6
AGTCGTCTACTTCACGCTCGGCGTCTTCTTTAGCATGGCCATAACGTTCTTGTACTCGGCCAACTAGCTTGTCTCGGCTGCCTTCAATATGGGTCAAATCATCATCAGTTAGTTTGGCCCATTTTTGTTTTGCTGAGCCTTTCAGTTGGTTCCATTCACCTTTCAGAGTTTGTTCGTTCATTGTTATATTCCTTTTTTGTGAGTTAGTTCATTTTATTAGTGGGTTGATTATCGTCGTTGTTTAAATAGTGCTACTAATCATTTTCTATTTTTAGTCCTTATTTTTATTTATTGTAGTTATCATCGGATGTTAAACAAAGGCAACTAGTGGATATCTGTTTTATTG
>NZ_JBQSVP010000370.1:0-338 GCF_052376345.1 Psychrobacter sp. AOP5-GZ1-6
CGTCGCCTTTTTTAGTATTTCGCGTTCCTCTTCAGCCACTTTGAGCTGCCGCTTGAGCTGCTTTATTTCTTGAAGAGCACTCATAAGGTCAGGATCATATTGCTCTGTGCCGACAAGCTTGCCTTGATTGGCTTTGTTATGCCAATTTGATAGCGTTTGCATGGCAATGCCAAGCTGCTTTGCAGTGGCTGAGATATTGCCATTATTGTCTGATATCTTCTTGACGGCCTCGGCTTTAAATTCGTCACTGTAGGTTCTTACTTTCTTGGTCATGATAAACTCCGATTAATACGCTTAGTTTACCAAGTTTACCTCTACGGTTTCTTCAGCATAGCTCA
>NZ_JBQSVP010000371.1:0-331 GCF_052376345.1 Psychrobacter sp. AOP5-GZ1-6
TGCGGCTAAGCAAGAGAGGTACTATGGCTTTGAAGGCCATTTGCTTGTTAATTTATCTGGCATGATTAAAGGCTTTACCGTTGCCCCTGCCAATGTTGATGAAAGAGCGGTTGCCCCAGAAATCACCACTCATATTCATGGGCTACTTGGCGCTGATAAAGGGTATATCAGCCCTAGTCTGACATCGTACTACGACGCTCAAGGCGTGGATTTACAAACGCCACTCAGAGCTAATATGAAAGAGGATAGACCCAAACCTGTGATAAGACGGCTAATGAAAGCTCGCCGTATCGTTGAAACAGTCATTGGTCAGCTATCAGAACGATTTAAT
>NZ_JBQSVP010000372.1:0-329 GCF_052376345.1 Psychrobacter sp. AOP5-GZ1-6
TGTTTGTCTTGATCAAGGTGTAAAAATTCACCGACCACTACATACACACATATAAGCAATACCTTGATGAGCCTTTGCTGCTTCAAGAAAAAATTTGTTCTGAAACAGTTCACTTACTAAGTAATGTTTTAGATATTGGAAGTATTCAAAGCGCGATTCCAGCTCTAGCTAATACAATAAAAAGCATAGCAGGCAAGAATTTCTTATTTGCTACAGCACCATGCTATGCGAATTCCTGGTCAGGCAATAACTTACTTAGTGATAATATGCACTTTGCTGAATCAGTGGTTAATAGTAACAGTGGCTTGAATACTCACATGTACTTAGTT
>NZ_JBQSVP010000373.1:0-326 GCF_052376345.1 Psychrobacter sp. AOP5-GZ1-6
ACATAGCATCCTGTAGGATGTCGGATTTAAGACATTCATCAGCGTACATCTTCTTTAAGCGGGCATTTTCAACTTCAAGCTCTTTAAGACGGCTGATAAGTGTGGCGTCCATACCACCATATTTAGATCGCCAGTTGTAGAAGGTGCTTTGGCTGATGTTATGCTCACGGCAGAGCTCGGTAATAGGGACACCTTGTTCGGCTTGTTTTAGGATGTTGACGATTTGGTTGTCGCTAAAGCGTGTCTTTTTCATAGGATTCTCCTGCTGATGTATTCTAGCAGTTACTCTCTATTTATGAGTGTTCTTATTTATTGGGGGGATTACC
>NZ_JBQSVP010000374.1:0-324 GCF_052376345.1 Psychrobacter sp. AOP5-GZ1-6
TAAAGCGCTTATGACGACGACATTTAATGCCGTGTTGCTCTTTGATGCTTCTTACCATATACAGGCTAATGTTATGGCCTTGCTCGCTTAGATGAGCATGCAGTCGATCTGCGCCATAACGTTCTTTCGTTTCATTGTGAGCCGCTTTAACCAGTAATTCAGACTGGTTGCGATGTATCTGTTGGTCGCTGAGATCACGACTTAGCCAGTCGTAATAGCTTGATGGCTTAACCCTTAACACACGGCACATAGTGGTGATGCGAAAGAGGAACTGGTTGTCTTTGATAAAGGCGTACCTGACTAACTGTTTCTCGCGAAGTACGC
>NZ_JBQSVP010000375.1:0-323 GCF_052376345.1 Psychrobacter sp. AOP5-GZ1-6
TAGATATTATTAAACAATATATTCAGAACCAGCGAGGTTAGCTAGTGATGCGAAATTCACCTCCACCCTAATGTCGGGTGGAGTCCTCTTTCGCTTTTTTGATAGCGGAGTTTCAAAATAAATAAAAGTTATTATTCAGTCACCTCTTATCGTCTTATGTCTCAAAACCCTTATGCACAATGCCTTGCACAATTTATGTTACCAGTGCTTTATAGGCCCATGATTGCTCCTGACCTCCTCCATAAAAGTGTCTAAAGCCGTCACCCGACATGCTAATACACTTAAAACTTTTGGTAACTTATTATGATCAGTATTTTTGATTT
>NZ_JBQSVP010000376.1:0-319 GCF_052376345.1 Psychrobacter sp. AOP5-GZ1-6
ATATATTAATAATTTAATTTTTGATCTGATGAAAGACTTGTATTTATAAGTTAATAAAAAAAATGCCCAATATATAATAACCCCAGTTCGGGATAAGGGCTCAAAAAAAAGATAAAAAAAGAAGTCCAAAGTTGCTAAAGTAAGTTTACCAAGACAAACTTCACAACAAGGACTTCTTACATGGACAACCTAACCGAACTATACTGCCATATTGACGACTTTTATCAGCAATTCAAACCTGAGTTTGACGCTCATTTAATCGCAACGGGCCGTCAACGGCTAAGAGCATGCCAGATAAGTGTAGCAGAGATTATGACTG
>NZ_JBQSVP010000377.1:0-318 GCF_052376345.1 Psychrobacter sp. AOP5-GZ1-6
TTACCAAGTTTTTTATTGAGTACAAAGCACAGATTATGCGACAGAATCTTACGAATCAATCGATGAGACAAATGCCATAAATCTCTTGCTCGTACCTTTTGTATATTAAATCGTTCTGATAACTGACCAATGACTGTTTCAACGATACGGCGGGCTTTCATTAGCCGTCTTACCACAGGTTTGGGTCTATCTTCTTTCATATTAGCTCTGAGTGGCGTTTGTAAATCTACTCCTTGAGCGTCGTAGTACGATGTCAGACTCGGGCTGATATACCCTTTATCAGCGCCGAGCAAACCATGGATATGGTCAGTAATATCA
>NZ_JBQSVP010000378.1:0-313 GCF_052376345.1 Psychrobacter sp. AOP5-GZ1-6
TCTTGGTACTGTTTCATCAACTGCGGTATCGACAGTTTAAGGCGTTTTACTACCATCACATGCTTGGCATGATGAAACGGGCGTTTCCAAATCTGCCGAGCTACTCGCGATTTATAGAGCTTGTGCCGCGCAGTATCATGCCACTGTGCAGCTACTTGCAAAGCATGATGGGCGACTGTACGGGTATCAGCTATATTGATTCAACCAAGATAGCAGTTTGTCATAACAAGCGTATCTACCGTCATAAAGTCTTTAAGGGACTTGCAACCCGAGGCAAAAGCAGCATGGGCTGGTTCTATGGCTTTAAGCTGCA
>NZ_JBQSVP010000379.1:0-311 GCF_052376345.1 Psychrobacter sp. AOP5-GZ1-6
GGTCGCCTTTTTTAGAATCTCGCGCTCCTCTTCAGCCACTTTGAGCTGACGCTTGAGCTGCTTTATTTCTTGAAGAGCACTCATAAGGTCAGGATCATATTGCTCTGTGCCAACAAGCTTGCCTTGATTGGCTTTGTTATGCCAGTTTGATAGCGTTTGCATGGCAATACCTAACTGCTTTGCAGTAGCTGAGATATTGCCATTATTATCTGCTATCTTCTTGACAGCTTCAGCTTTAAATTCGTTACTGTAGGTTCTTAATTTCTTGGTCATGGTAAACTCCTATAATTGTGCTTAGTTTACCAAGTTTA
>NZ_JBQSVP010000380.1:0-310 GCF_052376345.1 Psychrobacter sp. AOP5-GZ1-6
GCCTTGCTGCTCAGCCCAGTCTTTGAGCGCATTGCTGATGTATTCAGGGCCGTTATCGCATCTTATCTGCACAGGTTTGCCTCGGTACTCAATAAGCTGATTAAGACTGCGTATGACCCTCCCGGCCGGTAGCGAGAAGTCGACTTCAACGGTGAGTGCCTCACGGTTGTAATCATCAATGACATTGAACAGTCTAAAGCCACGGCCATCAGTTAAGCCGTCGTGCATAAAGTCCATGCTCCAGCTTTGGTTAATCCTATCAGGTACTGCTAATGGTATTGGTTTAGCACGTTTAATGCGACGCTTAGGC
>NZ_JBQSVP010000381.1:0-310 GCF_052376345.1 Psychrobacter sp. AOP5-GZ1-6
ACCTTGCTGCTCAGCCCAGTCTTTGAGCGCATTACTGATGTATTCAGGGCCGTTATCGCATCTTATCTGCACAGGTTTGCCTCGGTACTCAATAAGCTGATTAAGACTGCGTATGACCCTTTGCGCCGGTAGCGAGAAGTCGACTTCAACGGTGAGTGCCTCACGGTTGTAATCATCAATGACATTGAACAGTCTAAAGCCGCGGCCATCAGTTAAGCTGTCGTGCATAAAGTCCATGCTCCAGCTTTGGTTAATCCTATCAGGTACTGCTAATGGTATTGGTTTAGCACGTTTAATGCGACGCTTAGGT
>NZ_JBQSVP010000382.1:0-309 GCF_052376345.1 Psychrobacter sp. AOP5-GZ1-6
CGTATCAGCAAGCATTTAATCTAAATGGCAGTTACACAGAATTCGGGATGGTCTCAGGCGATTTAATACAAGATATCAAAAAACAAGCTGATGACAATAACTTTGAATATTCAGAAAATATTCAATCCAAAGTCTTAATATCCGATACTAGAACGATGGGAAGATCGACTTGTTTTATTAGTTAACCCCAGTTCGGGATAAGCCACATTGTAACTCATTGATACTATTTACAATGTTGCTACCTGTCCCTGCTGAGGCATGTTTTTGATGGTGGGCTTATAGGGAAACCAGCAATAAGCAATCAAACCC
>NZ_JBQSVP010000383.1:0-303 GCF_052376345.1 Psychrobacter sp. AOP5-GZ1-6
TTGATTCTAAGGTTGAGTTCAAGCTCGCAGTAGATGCGATATACCCGCTTATGGTTGTACGGCAGTCCTAGCACATTACGCAAGGTTAAAAAGCACAAGCCAAAGCCCCAGTTCTTGTTCTCATCAGTCAGTTTGATAAGTAAGTCCGCTATTTGCTGGTTCTCATCTGTTACCACCGACTTGTGATAATAACAGGTGACGCTGATGTTAAAGATACGGCAAGCACGGCGTATGCTAATGCTACGATCTTCAATATAGTGACAAGCCATCTGCCGGCGCCTTTGGGGCGCTACCACTTTTTTG
>NZ_JBQSVP010000384.1:0-301 GCF_052376345.1 Psychrobacter sp. AOP5-GZ1-6
TATAAACAGCAACACTGATGGAAATAGTGCTGACGAGGACAATCAGGTAAGTGGCCAATCGCTTACGCTCGACACCCCTGCTGCGTTTGCCCCAGTGACCGATACCGAGAGCATCGATGAGGCAACTGTCGTCGCCAACTATCATCAAAGCCATTATAGCGTCTATCATGCACTCGCCCATGCCACTGATTTGAATATTGCCGATACTTTTATATTGGTCGATCACAACCATCTCAATCAGCACTACCGTGCCACCCATATCGTACACTTAGCACGCAACAGTTTGGCACACGTGACAGGT
>NZ_JBQSVP010000385.1:0-300 GCF_052376345.1 Psychrobacter sp. AOP5-GZ1-6
CATAAACAGCAACACTGATGGAAGTAGTGCTGACGAGGACAATCAAGCAAGTGGCCAAACACTCACGCTAGACACTCCTGCTGCGTTTGCCCCAGTGACAGATACCGAGACCATCGATGAAGCGACTGTCGTCGCCAATAGTCATCAAAGCCACTATAGCGTTTATCATGCACTCGCCCATGCCACCGATTTGAATGTTGCCGATACCTTTATACTAGTCGATCACAACCATCTCAATCAGCACTACCGTGCCACCCATATCGTACACTTGGCACGCAACAGTCTGGCACACGTGACAGG
>NZ_JBQSVP010000386.1:0-298 GCF_052376345.1 Psychrobacter sp. AOP5-GZ1-6
CTTTTATGAAGATAACCCGTTGTAAACTAACTACAAAAGTACAGCGAAGGCTATTAGATTTTTTTACGGCTGACGTAACCGCTAGAACAGCCGCAGATTTACTCAATATTCAACCTAACACTGCTGCACTTTTTTATCATAAAATAAGACTTGTGATAGATTACCATCTCTCATTAGAAGCTGATGAGCTCTTTGATGGTGATGGTGAAGTCGAATTAGATGAAAGTTACTTTGGCGGTGTACGTAAAGGCAAAAGAGATCGCGGGGCTGCTGATAAAACAGCTGTATTTGGTATATT
>NZ_JBQSVP010000387.1:0-297 GCF_052376345.1 Psychrobacter sp. AOP5-GZ1-6
GTTAAGTGGGGTATTAATTACCTAATTAGAACCCAGTTAACTCAATGAAACGAGATTAAAAAAGAAGTTGACAGACTATTAAAACATGATATGATAGTCAGCTCGCTAAATAGGATAAGCCATATTGGCTAAGACTAGTTAGATTGAAAATACTAGCACTGGACGACAGTGTCAGGCATTATTTAAAAGCATAACTAAAGAACAACTTGTGTGGATTTTTGCTGATTCAGAATGTTAAAAAATAAAGTTGGTTGCCTATCTTTTCGGTAGAACACTAACTATAAAAATTATCATTTA
>NZ_JBQSVP010000388.1:0-294 GCF_052376345.1 Psychrobacter sp. AOP5-GZ1-6
ACAACTGGCGTCACCACAACAACTATTAGTAGAAATCAGTATGAATAGATGCTGATAGATACCAATAGATAGATACCAATAGATAGACGCTAATAAATGGTATCGCAAAATAACGAAAAGCCGCATAGAATCCTACGCGGCTTTTTTGTGCCGAGCTCATATAGTCGATTGTCTTTGAAAGCAATACAAGGCAACCAAGTGTAGATGTATCTAATACTTCAAACGAGGTTAACGCTGTGATGGCTTTCGCTGTAATAACTTTATAGTGCGATCGCTATAATACAGAGCTGCATA
>NZ_JBQSVP010000389.1:0-287 GCF_052376345.1 Psychrobacter sp. AOP5-GZ1-6
ACACTGACCTATCGGTACAATCAATGGTGGCAGAACGCACAGCTACTCTAGAGATAGAGACCGTCGATGATAGCAATAGTGAAGACGCCAGCTGGACACCTGCACGCATGACCCAGTGGCAAATCAGTGACTGGACACATATCTGTGAGCGGCTTGCACGTCAAGGACTGACCGCCTATCTGCGTCATGAGCAAACGGATGAACATACACCGCCGAAGCTCATTATCACCACAGCGAGTCCAAGTGATAGCGAGGGCATCAGCGCAAACATTGGTGCGCTACGCTAT
>NZ_JBQSVP010000390.1:0-281 GCF_052376345.1 Psychrobacter sp. AOP5-GZ1-6
AAGTTCATGAGTAGTATTTCGCCCCCACAGCTCAAAGAGCAAACCATTAAAGCGAACATAAGAAAAGTAGATATCAGTATCTTTTAACTTAATATCGTTTTTCACTTGATAAAATAGCTGTGTTTTAGGTTTAGTTATGAATGTGATATAGGGGATGATGGTGGTGATGTCATTGTTACTTATGTATAAGTATAAAAAGCTACCCGAAAATGGTTTGAAGTAAAAGCAGTCCAAATTAGTCTTATCTATGATCAAGTGGTCAAATGAACCATTTTAATTAC
>NZ_JBQSVP010000391.1:0-276 GCF_052376345.1 Psychrobacter sp. AOP5-GZ1-6
TATAGCAAGTCCTAAATAAAAGAGATACAACCACGCGATACAGAGATACATTTTTCTTGCTTGCTGTTCCTATGCAAACAGAGGCTGGGTAACCTGTAACGCTGTATTAATTTTATAGTGGATCGGCTATATATGCTAAAGCGTGTCATTATTTTAAAAATATTGATAAAAATGAGATAAATTACTGTCAAACAAGGAAAATAGCGTAGATAATATTTAGATATTAGTCAGCTGTTTAACACCGTTGACAGAATGTAGTAATTTTCAACTCATTTA
>NZ_JBQSVP010000392.1:0-274 GCF_052376345.1 Psychrobacter sp. AOP5-GZ1-6
AGATTTACAAACGCCACTCAGAGCCAACATGAAAGAGGATAGACCCAAACCTGTGGTAAGACGGCTAATGAAAGCCCGCCGTATCGTTGAAACAGTCATTGGTCAGCTATCAGAACGATTTAATATACAAAGAGTGCGAGCAAGAGATTTATGGCATTTGTCTCATCGATTGATTCGTAAGATTCTTTCACACAATCTGTGCTTTGTACTCAACAAAAAACTTGGTAATCCGCCTCTTCAGTTTGATTTGCTTATTTCAAGTTGAGAGTGGGGT
>NZ_JBQSVP010000393.1:0-273 GCF_052376345.1 Psychrobacter sp. AOP5-GZ1-6
AACTGGTGCAAACAAACCCTAATCCCAAGTCTTAAAACCAAATGCGTGATTGTGATGGATAACGCCAAATTTCATAAGAGCAAACGCATTCAAAAGCTACTAAACAGGCACGGGCATCGTATTCTTTGGTTGCCGCCGTACAGCCCAGACCTAAACCCTATCGAAAAGAAATGGGCTCAGGTGAAGTTTCTACGCCAAGGCTGGATGGAAAACGACTTATCCAAATTGTTTTATGATGTTTGCCCTAACCATAACAATTTTATTTTGAGCTGA
>NZ_JBQSVP010000394.1:0-270 GCF_052376345.1 Psychrobacter sp. AOP5-GZ1-6
AATCATAAGGGCGAGCTTGTATCTGTTAAAGTCACTGCGGGTAATACGGATGACAGAGTGCCTGTTAAGGATATGGCAACGCCTGTGTTTGGCAAGGTGTTTGGGGATAGAGGCTATATCAGTAAAGCCCTAAACGAGTGGCTCACAAAACACAATGATACCACGTTGATAACCAAACTTCGGCGTAATATGAAACCCCAATTACTTGAGCCTATGGATGAGGCACTACTCAATCATCGCTCTTTGGTTGAAACGGTGTTTGGAGAGCTT
>NZ_JBQSVP010000395.1:0-268 GCF_052376345.1 Psychrobacter sp. AOP5-GZ1-6
TAAAGCTCATCAGCATAGTACAGGCGCAGCCAGTCATCTTGATGAGGCCATTGGTAAAAGTGTTGCAGGTAATAGCAGCAAACTGCACTTAGTGGTCGATGCTTGTGGTAACCCTATACATATTGAGCTGACAGGTGGGCAAGTGCATGACGCTAAGATGGCAAAGACGTTGATAGATAGCACGATTAATAACCAGACTAAAGCGGTGATTGCAGACAGGGGCTACGATAGTAGTGATATTAGAGAGTGTATCTTCAAGCACTGTACT
>NZ_JBQSVP010000396.1:0-266 GCF_052376345.1 Psychrobacter sp. AOP5-GZ1-6
ATATCGGACTTAAGACATTCGTCAGCATACATCTTCTTAAGACGTGCATTTTCAACTTCAAGTTCTTTTAAGCGCGCAATTAAAGAGGCATCCATGCCGCCATACTTTGAGCGCCAGTTGTAAAAGGTACTTTGGCTGATGTTATGCTCGCGGCACAGCTCAGTGATAGGAACGCCTTGTTCGGCTTGTTTTAGGATGTTGACGATTTGGTTGTCGCTAAAGCGTGTCTTTTTCATAGGATTCTCCTGCTGGTGTATTTTAGCAGT
>NZ_JBQSVP010000397.1:0-265 GCF_052376345.1 Psychrobacter sp. AOP5-GZ1-6
TGCGCTAGCATCAAAGTTTTTATCCACCGACCAAAGTGAGATTGCAACCATGAGCTATACACATCTAAGCCTAGGTGAACGATACCAGATTTATGCCCTTAAAGGGGCAAAACATAGTATTAATTTTATAGCGAGGGCGTTAAACAGAAGTCCCAGTACCATATCAAGAGAGCTTAGACGCAATAAAAGCCTACGAGGTTACCGAGCAAAGCATGCTAATAACAAGGCTTGTGACAGACGGGCTAACAACGCCACAACTATTGTG
>NZ_JBQSVP010000398.1:0-264 GCF_052376345.1 Psychrobacter sp. AOP5-GZ1-6
CAATACGGCGGTTACGGGTTCGCCCTTCTTCATTATCGTTACTAGCGATAGGGTCTGTGTCACCTTTACCTGTGTAGATATAATCTTGGTGACAGGTTTGTCACCAAGATTATATCTACGGATTTGACAGTAGGAGTTAAGCTTAATCATGTTCAATTGTTAACTGATTGTCAGCGTCATTAACATTTTTAGGTTACATTCTGCTATATCATATTTAGTTCTATTTGCACCCCAAAGTTCAAATAAGACACCGTCATGGCGAAT
>NZ_JBQSVP010000399.1:0-263 GCF_052376345.1 Psychrobacter sp. AOP5-GZ1-6
GCCTATAAGAAAAATACCACAGAGAACGATTGGCAGTAATGCCAAAAGCCCATATATTGTTTGATTCAAAATTACATCCTTTTGATTGTGCGATCTTCCCTGAACCAAGTCATCGCAGCCTTTATTTTGACGACTCAATGATGACTAAGTTGTATTAAACATTCACAAACAGGGACTGCTAATTTATCCAAGCCGTCTTGTAGACAAAACCGAGCACGACTTGCGACAGTCTATGGCCCATGTTCAAAAAGCCCTAAAATAGG
>NZ_JBQSVP010000400.1:0-261 GCF_052376345.1 Psychrobacter sp. AOP5-GZ1-6
TACCGATAATTTAATGGATTACGACGATAAAGCAAACCCTGAAAGAATACGTGTTACTACTACAGCTAACCCATTTGAGAATCATATGCGTGCTTTATTTAAGTGGCAATGGGATATTCTGGGAAATGACAGAAGCATGGACTACTCCGATACTGAATAGTTACTATAATTAATTCTAGAAGGTTAATATTATGAAAGCGTCCAAACTTATTTTTATAGCAATGTCACTGTCATTAGCAAGCTGTACAAGCTTAAGTACTT
>NZ_JBQSVP010000401.1:0-258 GCF_052376345.1 Psychrobacter sp. AOP5-GZ1-6
TCATTAAAACGGTGTGGTCTCACTGACTGATAATAGCCCCAAATATAATCAATAATGGCAGTCCGAGCTTCAGCAATATTCTCATAACCGCCCTTTGGCATCCATTCTGTTTTAAAGCTCCTGAAGAACCTTTCAGTTGGCGCGTTGTCCCAACAGTTACCTTTTCGGCTCATGCTCTGCTTCATGCCATTACAACTTGCCACAGATTCAGCAAACTTCTTGCTAGTGTAATGGGTGCCTTGATCAGAGTGAAACAAC
>NZ_JBQSVP010000402.1:0-250 GCF_052376345.1 Psychrobacter sp. AOP5-GZ1-6
GCCTGCCACCATATCTGATTGCGTACTACCAGACTGTCTCACGATCGTTTTCGCCGTCCACAGTGTATTGCTGCCTGATGCAAGGATACTATCTTTGCTTACGAGCAGTACATCCGCTGCGCCAAGCACTTCAGTATTCAACGTCTCATCGATGATTTGTGCCGTACTCTTAAACCCTTCTATCGACGCTCGGGCATCACTGAGCGCCTCAGTCGATTGTAGGTGTGCGTGCTTGGCCTCTGCTAAGGTT
>NZ_JBQSVP010000403.1:0-248 GCF_052376345.1 Psychrobacter sp. AOP5-GZ1-6
TGATCCAAGCGATACCGACAGTCGCAATCACATGACTCCGACCAAAAGCTATCTACTGGACAGCCCTGCCCAACCTATCAATCGCTTAGAAGCCCAAGCAGGGGCCAACTACGGCAGTCACTTTACCCATAGATCTGATGATCAAACCCTGATGCAGTCTATCGGTGATGGTGAGCACTTAATCAATACTGGTAGCTTATTGTCTAGCACACGCCCTAGCCTATTTACTACAGACAATGAACAAGCCG
>NZ_JBQSVP010000404.1:0-247 GCF_052376345.1 Psychrobacter sp. AOP5-GZ1-6
GTGAGACCACACCGTTTTAATGACTATTTAACACCGCTAGAAAAAGAGAAACGCTACTTTAACAAAAACCTCTTATCAGGTGTCCTAAATTAGTTGACCACTACAACATCATACGGCTAATGACGGTGAGAGGTTGCGGTGTTAGAGACATAGCTATTATAGCCTCAGTCAGTATCGGTAAAGTATTGGGCACCATAGGCTCATCCATTTATAAGATCGCGCCTAAGAAGAGCTACTATGAACGCTT
>NZ_JBQSVP010000405.1:0-245 GCF_052376345.1 Psychrobacter sp. AOP5-GZ1-6
TACTGATAATCATCAGGATGTTCTTTGACATCATTGAGTAGCACGTCATCTGGTATTTTATAGGGTTTGGTTTGCCTGGTTGTTTTACTATGAACACGTCTCTTCCAGTTTTGTATGGTGGTTGGGCTGAGGTTATAGAATTTAGCTGCCTCGGCAAAGGTCATACCCTCGTCTAAGCTTTTTAGTACTTGTTTGCGGAAATCTAGTGAGTAAGTCATGGTCTTTATAATAACAATTGAATTTGT
>NZ_JBQSVP010000406.1:0-237 GCF_052376345.1 Psychrobacter sp. AOP5-GZ1-6
TAGAGCACCAATAACGTTGGTTCGCTTTTTACCTTGCCAGTTGTAGCTATCGATACAAGGCTTACCAATCGGTGCATAACCATGAGAGCGAATGGTTTCAGCCTCAAAGCCGCTTTCGTCCATATATACAATGGGGTAGCCTTGCTGCTTAAAGTGCTCAAGCTTATTCTGATACGCCGCTCTTTTGATCGGACAGGCTTTTGGATGTTCTAAGGTCTTTTTTTTGACTGATACCTA
>NZ_JBQSVP010000407.1:0-236 GCF_052376345.1 Psychrobacter sp. AOP5-GZ1-6
ATAACGGCTATGGCAGTGACCAATGTCGCTGAGGTGCTGACTGCAAGGAAGGTATCCGTCAGTAAGCCTTTATATCTGCGTTTGACCCGGTTTTTGGCAGCACTGCCAGCAATCAAGGTCATGATGGTCAAAATAAGAAGTACTTCATACCATTGTTTACGTGCAAAAATCCAAGCCAATATCAAACCGATGAAACTAAGCTGCACCACCGTGCGAATCGCAGCGGTTAATAGTAT
>NZ_JBQSVP010000408.1:0-236 GCF_052376345.1 Psychrobacter sp. AOP5-GZ1-6
TGGGCTGTACAAGTCTGAGGTCATTCATTATTTGAAAGAGAGCTGGTCTGGTGTGAACGATGTTGAACTGGCAACCCTTGAATGGGTCGATTGGTTTAACAAAACACGACTGCATAGCACGATTGGATATGTGTCGCCCTTTGAGTTTGAAAAGCGGTATTATGATAATTTAATCCTGTCAGGCATTGCTGCCTGACTAAAGTAAATCAGCCTCCGATAAAGTCGGGGCGGTTCAG
>NZ_JBQSVP010000409.1:0-235 GCF_052376345.1 Psychrobacter sp. AOP5-GZ1-6
CAAAGCTCATCAGCATAGTACAGGCGCCGCCAGTCATCTTGATGAGGCCATTGGTAAAAGCGTTGCAGGTAATAGCAGCAAACTGCACTTAGTGGTCGATGCTTGTGGCAACCCTATACATGTTGAGCTGTCAGGTGGGCAAGTACATGACTCTAAGATGGCAAAGGCGTTGATATTTAGCACGATTAATAACCAGACTAAAGCGGTGATTGCAGACAGGGGCTACGATAGTAGC
>NZ_JBQSVP010000410.1:0-234 GCF_052376345.1 Psychrobacter sp. AOP5-GZ1-6
ATTTCGATATCACCTTTAACCTTGATTCAGTTAGGTTACAAGTTGATCGACCATAAACTAAACATTTATAGTCAAACAATAAAAATAACAGACTCATATCTAACCCCCTTTGCTGACGACAATAGCATGATGGCACCACCTGATCCCTTCCCGAACTCAGAAGTGAAACATCATCGCGCCAATGGTAGTGTGGGTTCGCCCATGTGAGAGTAGGTCATCGTCAGCTCTCTATTC
>NZ_JBQSVP010000411.1:0-227 GCF_052376345.1 Psychrobacter sp. AOP5-GZ1-6
TTGACCGTTTCAGCCAATGCATTGTCGTATGAATCGCCTGTTGTACCAACAGAGGCAATCACACCGCAGTCAGCCATCTTATCTGTGTAGCGAATGGATAAATACTGAACCCCTCGATCACTGTGATGAATCACATCTTTGGGATTATTCCTATCTGCTATCGCTTGATTGAGCGCGGCCATCACCATATCGGTGTTCATGCGATTGGATACTTTCCAGCCCACAAT
>NZ_JBQSVP010000412.1:0-224 GCF_052376345.1 Psychrobacter sp. AOP5-GZ1-6
GCTAAGTCTTGATAGTTTTTATGCCGATAAGCGCGTCCATAATGACAGACGGGTATCGGAAAGCCATCCATAAAATGAATGTTGTCACGGCCTTCAATTTGACTGACTTTATCTTGTATCTGCTGTTTGACTTGCCACAGATTGGCGCAGTGCTTTGCGAAGTTAGGGTATGAGCCGATGGCTGGAAACCAGTCTTGCCAATGCTGGGTAAAGTATTGCCAAAT
>NZ_JBQSVP010000413.1:0-223 GCF_052376345.1 Psychrobacter sp. AOP5-GZ1-6
CAAGCTCGCCTGTGTCGCTACGGACTCTCTTTTTAGTGTGCCCATTGCGCTTATTAGGCCTGTCTGCCTTTTCATGCTTGGGGTAGCCGAGATGCTCTTCCATTTCTGCTTCTAAGGCAGTGTCGATGAAGGACTGCATGAGCTGCTTTTGAAAGTCTTTGATGTCATCGAAGCTTTTCATGCTGCTGGCCATTTGCTCAGCCAGTTTCTTGATGTCAGATTG
>NZ_JBQSVP010000414.1:0-223 GCF_052376345.1 Psychrobacter sp. AOP5-GZ1-6
CGTATCAGCAAGCATTTAATCTAAACGGCAGTTACACAGAATTCGGGATGGTCTCGATGAGCAACACTCAAAAGACGTCTATAGAATAGCCTATCTACCCGATGAGCTTACCAACCTTACAAATCTAGTAGATATAACTATCAGTGGCATATGTTCAAGTCATTTACTGCCCAATATCGGTAAGCTCACTAATCTAACCAAACTGTCTATTAGTCACTCTTGT
>NZ_JBQSVP010000415.1:0-220 GCF_052376345.1 Psychrobacter sp. AOP5-GZ1-6
GTTAATTCTCAGCTTAGTCTATAACTTTCACAAGAGGTTTTGTATAGATGGTGCAAGACTGGTATCTCGGAAATGAAAACAATGAAAAATTACTCAATATTAATTTTTTTACTATGTCTAACTATGTATAGTTACCATTTTGATGATATTTATAGGATGGTAGCCAACAATGGAGTTGATTTAGATACATTCGCTTTATTTATTTTAAGTATTATCATTA
>NZ_JBQSVP010000416.1:0-219 GCF_052376345.1 Psychrobacter sp. AOP5-GZ1-6
CTTTGTGAGTCAGACAAAGCTGCCTGACTCAAGCAATCCACTCTCCGATATAGTCGGGGCGGTTCAGTTCAAGAGATAGATGAGAAACCATTTCTACCAGGAAAATCAGGCGCTAATTGCCTTGCATTAGGCATTTTCAACCATAATCTTACTAACTTACGATTTTTATCTATCTCATCATAATCTACAAAAGAAGTTCTTGAATGCATTACAATATAG
>NZ_JBQSVP010000417.1:0-217 GCF_052376345.1 Psychrobacter sp. AOP5-GZ1-6
CCATTGACCGATAGGCTAGAACCTGTACCTTTGGCAAGATCAAGATCTGCACTAAAGCCCATGTTCTTTTGGTCGCTGTCATAAGTAGCGGTGTCTTGTAGCGATTCGATGGTCATGTCGCCGCCGATAACGCCTTGAATCTTATCTGTATTCAGTACACCACCTTTGATGTTTAGATCATTACCAATATCAAGGGTAGTGTTGCCACCGACATTGA
>NZ_JBQSVP010000418.1:0-213 GCF_052376345.1 Psychrobacter sp. AOP5-GZ1-6
GCTCATTATGGCTGCTCAAAACATATAAATCATGTTCTTATTTCCGCACTTTGGGGAGATGTAAATAATGAATCTCCAGATACTGTTAGAAACTTATTAGAGCTTGACTATAAAAACCCCTTATGTCCTAAGGCTGTTTTAATACCTAGAGGCTGTTTAGTCAGTGATGCAGTATTTTTACACCATCTTAGAGAAGATGCTTATACAAAGAGG
>NZ_JBQSVP010000419.1:0-213 GCF_052376345.1 Psychrobacter sp. AOP5-GZ1-6
TAAAAAGAGTCATCCTTAAAGGGGTGGCTCTTTTTTTTATCTTTTATTTCTATTGATTACCATGTGACCTACGCAGCTATTCCTATTTAAAGGAATAGCTCTTGCGAACCTAAAATTGGCATGCAATTTTTTAACGGTTCTCAGGTCATCGTCAGCTCTCTATTCCTGATTTGCCCCTTGATACTTTGTGTCAAGGGGCTTTTCTTTGTGCGT
>NZ_JBQSVP010000420.1:0-207 GCF_052376345.1 Psychrobacter sp. AOP5-GZ1-6
ACTATCATAGTATCGTCTCTCAAACTCAAAAGGCGACACATAGCCAATCGTACTATGAATGCGAGTTTTGTTAAACCAATCGACCCATTCAAGGGTTGCTAATTCAACATCACTCACACCTTGCCACTGCTGTTTTAAATATTCAATCACCTCCGTTTTATAAAGTCCGTTAACCGTTTCAGCCAACGCATTATCGTATGAATCACC
>NZ_JBQSVP010000421.1:0-206 GCF_052376345.1 Psychrobacter sp. AOP5-GZ1-6
TGCAAACGTCAATTCATTGGTGACCATGCCTTAACTTATAAGGGCTGTCACTCTAAAATAGAAGACATCATACGGCTAATGACGGTGAGAGGTTGCGGTGTTAGAGACATAGCTATTATAGCCTCAGTCAGTATCGGTAAAGTATTGGGCACCATAGGCTCATCTGTTTATAAGATCGCGCCTAAGAAGCGCTACTATGAACGCTT
>NZ_JBQSVP010000422.1:0-204 GCF_052376345.1 Psychrobacter sp. AOP5-GZ1-6
TATACCTATGGTATGCTGTTTGCCAACCTGTTTGTGATCACCTTTAAAGGCGGTTTTAAAGCTATCCCAGTTGTCCATACTGATAGAGCCATAGCTTACTTTAAGTTGCTTTAAACGTGCTCTTAGCTTCTTAGCTGTTTTTAAGTCACGTTTGCCCCAGACATAAGCGACAATCTCATTAGTAGCACGGTCATAAGCGTAGAT
>NZ_JBQSVP010000423.1:0-204 GCF_052376345.1 Psychrobacter sp. AOP5-GZ1-6
GTTGAGTCTCCGACAATCTCGGGGCGGTTCAATTCGATTTAATAATTAGTTTATAACATTTTTAGGTGAGATTGACTATATTATGATATAAATAAAGACTTAAATAGTACGCAACTTAAAAATGATTTTCTAGAACTTTTAAATATCTGGTGGTGTTCTAAAAAGTATGCTGGCATCAGACATAGCCATAATTGATGTAAAAGA
>NZ_JBQSVP010000424.1:0-201 GCF_052376345.1 Psychrobacter sp. AOP5-GZ1-6
TATAGTCAGTTCAAAACAAAAGTGTTATGGCTAGGACAAACATCATAAAATAATTTGGATAAGTCATTTTCCATCCACCCTTGGCGTAGAAACTTTACTTGTGCCCACTTCTTTTCAATAGGGTTCAAGTCTGGGCTGTACGGCGGCAGCCATAGGATACGATGACCATGCCTGTTCAGTAATTTTTGGATACGTCTACTC
>NZ_JBQSVP010000425.1:0-200 GCF_052376345.1 Psychrobacter sp. AOP5-GZ1-6
ATCATCTTAAGCTATATTGAACCTGGCAATCCACAGCAAAATGCGTATGTAGAGCGCTTTAACAGAACCATGAGATATGATTGGTTAAATCAGGAGCTGTTTGATAATCTAGAGCAGGTACGCGCACAAGCAGAAAACTGGTTATACCATTATAATCATAAGCGCCCAAACATGGGCAATGGCGGTTTTACACCGATACA